>DASZBP010000042.1:0-7047 GCA_035943915.1 Gaiellaceae bacterium
CAGTACTGCGAGCAGCCGCTCGTCGCCGGCGACCCCGACGGGGCGCGGCTGAAGCGCGAGTCGCCGGTTCCTATCTATGTGGACGAGGACTGCCACACGCTCACCGACATCCCCGCATGCGCCGAGCGTGCGCACGGGATCAACATCAAGCTCGCCAAGTCGGGCGGGATCCGCGAAGCGGTGCGCATGGTGCACGCGGCGCGCTCGCTCGGGCTCGGCGTGATGCTCGGCTGCATGGTCGAGTCGGGGCTCGGCATCGCCGCGGGGGTTCACGTTGCGAGCCTCATGGATCACGTCGACCTCGACGGCAACCTTCTGCTCGCGCACGACCCGTGGCCGGGAGTCGCGTTCGAACGCGGCGTGCAGCTCCCGTCGGAGAGGCCCGGGCTCGGTGTCGAGCGCGCGTAGGCTTCTGATCCTCGCGGAGGGCCGCTCGCACGACCCGCACTACGGCAAGACCGCGCGGGGCGTCATGCGCTACCGCCCGGAAGACGTCGTCGTGATCCTCGACTCGCAGCGTCCCGGCGAAGAGCTCGAAGGCTTCCCGATCGTCGCCAGCGTCGGGGACGCGATGCGCTTCGACCCGACCGCCGCCCTCGTCGGCGTCGCCACACAGGGCGGCCGCTTCCCGCCGGCGTGGCGCGAGCTGCTGAAGGAATGCATCGAGGCCGGCCTCTCGATCGAGAACGGGCTGCACGAGTTCCTGTCGACAGACCCCGAGATGGTCGCGCTCGCGGAGCAGCACGGCGTCGAGCTGCGGGACCTGCGGCGTCCGCCGGCCGGGCTCAACGTCCCGACGGGCGAGAACCTCACGCATCCCGCGCGCGTCGTGCTGACCGTCGGCTCCGACTGCGCGATCGGGAAGATGACCGTCTCGCTCGAGCTCGACCGCGAGCTGCGCAGGCGCGGCGTGAAGAGCGAGTTCGTGCCGACCGGGCAGACGGGGATCGCGATCGCGGGGTGGGGGATCTCCGTCGACGCGGTCGTCGCCGACTTCATCGCCGGCGCCGCCGAGCGGCTCGTCCTCGAAGGCGTCGCACGCGGAGGTGAGCTCCTGCTGGTGGAGGGCCAGGGCTCGCTGCTCCACCCGGCGTACTCCGGGGTCACGCTCGGCCTCGTTCACGGGTCGGCGCCGCACGGGCTCGTGCTCTGCCACAAGGCGGGCGAGACATTCGTCGACGAGGACGAGCGGTTCCCGATCCCGCCGCTCTCGGAGCTGGTCGACCTGCACCACCGCATGAGCCTGCTCGCGCGACCCGCACGCGTGCTGGCGATCGCGCTCAACACGCGCGACCTGGACGAGGCCGCGGCGCTGCGCGCGATCTCCGAGGCCGAGGCGGAGACGGGCCTGCCCGCCGACGACCCGGTTCGCTTCGGCGCCGCCAGGATCGCCTCCGCTCTGGAATAGGCCGTTCGGCCCATGGCGGCTCCGTCCGCCCTGGGGCACTGTGGGCTGGCTCAGATCCACGATTCCAAAGGGAGAGGTCTTGAAGAAACTGCTTGCGGCGCTCGTTGCGCTTGCCGCGCTCGTCGTCGTCGGCGGTGCGTCCGCCGACCCGCTGCGCTACGGCGTCGCGGACGACTGGCCGAAGTTCCACCCGTGCGGTGACGTCTGGTGGAAGTCGGCCGCGGACATCGGCTACCAGGATCTGCGGATCACAGTGCAGTGGGACGGCCCCGGCACCGCGATCCCCGCGCCGGACGGCGTCAAGCTTGCGGTCGACTGCGCGCTCCTCTCGAACGTCCGCCCGATCGTGGCGATCTATCCCGCGCGCCCCAGCCTGATCGGGTCCGACCCGGCCGCCCAGGCGGCGTTCGCCGCCTACGTCGCGCAGGTCGGCCAGGCATACCCCGGCGTGAAGAACGTCATCGTCGGCAACGAGCCGAACGTCAACCGCTTCTGGCAGCCGCAGTACGCGGCCGGCCAGGACGCGGCGGGCAAGGACTACGAGCACACGCTCGCGCAGGCGTACGACGCGCTCAAGAGCGTTCGGCCCGACAGCGTGGTCTGGGGCCCCGCGATCTCCTCCCGCGGCAACGACAACGCAAGCGCCGCGTCGAACCCCAGCCATTCGCCCGTCTGGTTCATCAAGGACATGGGCGACGCGTATCGCGCCTCCGGCCGCACGACGCCGATCTTCGACGAGTTCAACATGCACCCGTACCCGCCCGTGCAGGACACCGACCCGTTCAGCAAGGCGTTCCGGTGGCCGCAGGCGGGCGCCGCGAACCTCGACCGGATCAAGCAGGCGCTCTGGGATGCGTTCAACGGCACCGGGCAGCCGGTCCCCGCCGAGCAAGCGGGCGGTCGCACGACGCAGTCGGCCCGCTTCTCGGGTCAGGGCCTGCCGCTGAACCTCGACGAGGTCGGCGAGCAGACGGACGTCATGGCGAGTCCGCACGCCGCCGCGTACACCAGCCCGCCGGAGAACGTGCACCCGATCAGCGAGCAGCAGCAGTCGCAGGCGTACACCGATCTCATGGAGATCGCCGCGTGCGACCCGGACGTGAAGTCGCTCCTGTTCTTCCCGCTGATCGACGAGTCTCCGGTCAGCACCGGCTTCCAGTCGGGGCAGCTCTATGCCGACGACTCGCCCAAGGCCTCGTACGCCGGTGTCAAGACCAAGATCGCGAGCTCGCAGGGCCAGTGCCAGGGCGGGATCGCGGGTATCCCGCAGGGGTGGGTGCACGCCACCTCGGTGATCGGCGCGCAGGCTTACTTCGGCGGGGCAGGGACTGCGGCCGGCTCGCAGCCGGCAGCGCACCCACTGGTCTCACGCTATTTCGCGATCAGCTTCACCGCCACCGAGGACACCGCCTGGACGCTGCAGCTCCACCGGCTGGCGAGCAAGACGGCCAGGCCGACCGGCGTCCCGGCGGCGACGGTGACCGGCACCGCTCATGCCTACTTCAGGCCGCTGGCGCAGCTCCCGCCGAAGGCGCAGAAGGCGGGTTGGTACGACTACTCGCTCCAGCTGACCGCTGCGGTGAACCCGGCGCGCACGGTGACCTTCTTCTCGCGGGCATTTGCCATCGGCAAGCCAGGCCCGGCCTTGAAGAAGCACCACACGGCCAAGAAAGCCGTCAACAAGAAGAAATAGCCAACGGGGGTTGACAACCCGAACATGCGTTCGGTAGCATGCGAACGCATGTTCGGGAAAACCCTCATCACACGCATCGCCCTGATCGTCGGCGCCGCGCTGCTCGTGTGGAGCTACACGGCCCACGCGTCGCAGGCACACGGGGCCCGCCAGGTGATCACCGTTCGCCCGTACCAGACCCTCTGGACGATCGCCGCCGCGCACTACGCCGGCGACACCCGGAACGCGGTCTGGGAGATCGAGCGAGCGAATCATCTGTCGGGAGCCGACGTCAGCGTGGGCGAAACGCTCGTCCTTCCGTAGCCGCTGGAGCGCGAGGCGCCGCCGCTGCGACAATCGGCGGCGGCATGGACCTCGACCTCGTCTTCCTCGGGACCTCCGGCAGCGCGCCGACCGCGATGCGCAGCCCGACCGCGCTGCTCGTGCGCCGCGGCGGCGACCGGCTGCTGTTCGACTGCGCCGAAGGGACGCAGCGCCAGTTGATGCGCTCGACGGTCGGCCTGCCCGATCTCGACCACATCTTCATCAGCCACTTCCACGCCGACCACTACCTCGGCTTGCCGGGGATGCTCAAGACGTTCTCGCTGCGTCAGCGCGAGACCCCGCTCACGATTTACGGCCCGCCCGGGCTGCGCGACCTGTTCGGCGAGCTCCGGCGCATCTTCGGGAGGGTGCAGTACCCGGTCGACGTGGTCGAGGTGCGGGCGGGGGAGGCGCTCGACCGCGACGGGTACAAGATCCTGGTCTTCCCGGTCCACCACGGCGTCTCGGCGGTCGGCTACGCGCTCGTCGAGGACAGGCGGCCCGGCTTCTTCGACGTCGAGGCCGCCGACGCGCTCGGCGTCCCGTTCGGGCCCGAGCGCGGCGCACTTCAGCGGGGGGACTCGATCACCCTCGACGACGGCAAGGTCGTGACGCCGGACATGGTGCTCGGCGAGGCGCGGACCGGCCGCCGCATCGTCATCCCGGGCGACACCGCTCCAACGGACACGGTGCAGATCCTCGCCGAGGGCGCCGACGTGCTCGTGCACGAGGCGACGTTCACCGAAGACGAGCGCGACCGCGCTGCGGAGACCCTGCACTCGACGGCGCGCCAGGCCGCGGAGATCGCGCGTGACTCCGGCGTGCGCCTCCTTGCGCTCACGCACCTGTCGCCGCGCTACTTCGGGCGCGAGCTGCTCGAGGAGGCCCGCGAGGTCTTCGCCTCGACGGTGGCACCTCGCGACTTCGACGTGATCGAGGTGCCGTTCCGTGAGCGGGGGACGCCGGAACTTGTGAAAAACGGCGCGAGACCTCCGCGAGACGCCCCGCCCACGTAAGGGAACCGTAAAACCGGGGGTTCCTTCGGCGAGATTCGGCAAGACGACCTAGACCGGGATCCAACCCGACCGGAAGGGGTCAGAATGAAGAAACTCATCCTGGCGGCCGCTTGCGCGGTTGCCCTTGTGTTCGCGGGCACCGCTGCCGCCGCTCTCCAGACGTGGACGTACGACCCGGCTCACGCCTGCGACGTCGCATCCACGTACTCGGACGGCACGCTCCACCTCAAGAAGAACTGTCCGACGGCGACAAACGCCTCGGCCGGTGCCGGGATCACCGGCGTGTCTGGAACGTTCTCGTCCGCATCGTTCACATTGGCGAGTGCGTCCCAGTGCCAGGGCGGCTCGCCGCGGTTCAACGTCGTGACGAGCGACGGGACGTTCTTCCTCGGCTGCAACAACGTGACGCCGACCATCGCCTCGAACGGCGCTGCCACGTACACGTTCACCGCGGCGACGCTTGCTGCAGCAGGGCAGCAGGTGCCGACTCCGACCGGGACGATCGACAGTGTCGACATCGTGGTCGATGTCCAGGGAACTGCCGACCTGAGCCACATCCAGTTCAACGGCATGAACGAGGTCCCGAAGCGGCATAAGCCGGAGTCGGACCAGCAGTGCAAGGACGGTCGGTGGAAGCAGCACGAGTCGCCGAAATTCAAGAATCAGGGTGCCTGCGTCAGCTACTACGAGCGGCACCACGGTAAGCACGAGTCGAACGACCGGGAGCACGGCAAAGAACGCTCCTAGCGGACGCTGACCGCTGCGCACGGGCACGCGCGGGTGATTCCGTCGTGCCCGTGCGCTACGTTCTGTCGCGCACCGCCCCTTTAACCCGGTCCAGAGAGGCCGGAAAGGAGTCGAATGTCGCACCATGCCGTCAGGCCGGCGCCGAGGGTCCTGCTCGACGCCGAGGCCATGTCCCGCACGCTCAGCCGCGTCGCGCACGAGATCATCGAGCGCAACGACGATCTCGACACCGTCGCGCTCGTCGGGATCCACACGCGCGGTGTGCCGATCGCGCAGCGCCTGCGCGCGATGGTCGCGGAGCGCTCGGGCGTCGAGCTCCCGCTCGGCCAGCTCGACATCACCTTTCACCGCGACGACGTGCACGTGCGCGGATCCCGCGCGCCGCAGCGGCCGCAGCCGGTCGTCCGCGAGACACGGCTCGACTTCGAGCTCGAGGGGCGCACCGTGATCCTCGTCGACGACGTCCTCTACACGGGGCGCACGATCCGCGCCGCGATCGACGCGCTGCTCGAGTACGGGCGGCCCGCGCGCGTTCAGCTCGCGGTGCTCGCCGACCGCGGCCACCGGGAGCTCCCGATCCGGCCCGACTACGTCGGAAAGAACCTTCCGACGGCGCGCGGCGAGCGTGTGCAGGTCGAGCTGCTCGAGGTCGACGAGATCGACCGCGTCCTGCTCATCTCCGAGCGCGAGGAGGAACTCGATGACTGAGCTTCGCGTGGTCGGCGGCGATCTCACCCCGCCGCAGCGCGACCGCCGGCACCTGATCTCGATCGCCGACCTCGGTCGTGACGACGTCGAGCGCCTGATCGCGACCGCGCACTCGTTCGCGCTGTCTCAGGAGCGCGAGACGAAAAAGCTCCCGACGCTGCGCGGACGGTTGATCCTGAACGTCTTCTACGAGTCGTCGACGCGCACGAGCTCCTCGTTCGAGCTCGCCGCGAAGCGCCTCTCGGCGGACACGCTGACGCTGAAGGCATCCGGCTCGTCCGTTGAGAAGGGTGAGTCGCTGCGCGACACGGCACAGACCCTCGCCGCGTACGACCCGGACGTCATCGTCATCCGCCACCCGGAAGCGGGCGCCGCGCAGTTCGTCGCGGACGCGACCGACGCGCGCGTCGTGAACGCGGGCGACGGCAAGCATCAGCACCCGACGCAGGCGCTGCTCGACCTCTACACGATGAAGGACGCGTTCGGCCGTCTCGACGGCCTCAACGTCGCGATCCTCGGCGACGTCCTGCACTCGCGCGTCGCGCGCTCGCTCGTCCCGGCACTTCGGCTCGTGGGGGCCGAGGCGATCCAGGTAGGGCCGCCGCCCCTGCTCGTGCCGACGCTGTGCGAGGCGACGCACGACATCGGCGCGATCGCCGACGCGGACGTCGTCTACGTCCTGCGGATGCAGAAGGAGCGCATGCTCGCGGGTGCGAACTTCGTGCCGTCGCTCCGCGAGTACACGGAGCGGTGGGGGATCACGCCCGAGCGCATTCGCGACGGCCAGCGCGTGATGCACCCCGGCCCGATGAACCGCGGCGTCGAGATCGACGCGCGCATCGCCGACAGCGACGCGTCGCTCGTCGTCGACCAGGTGCGCTCCGGCCTGATCGTGCGCATGGCGGTGCTCTACGACCTGCTCACCGCCGGGCCTGTCTCCGTCGAGGCCGCGGTGGAGGTCGCGTGATGCTGACCGGTCGCAACGGGCAGGAGAACATCGTTGTGCGCGGTGCGCGTGTGCTCGACCCGGTCGAGAAGGTCGATGCGATCGTCGACGTCCGCATCGACAGCGGTGTCATCGCGCAGATCGGCCAGAACCTCGACACGAACGAGCATCGCGTGATCGAGGCCGGCGGCCTGCTGCTCGCGCCGGCGTTCGTCGACCCGCACGT
>DASZBP010000043.1:0-2072 GCA_035943915.1 Gaiellaceae bacterium
AGATCGTCAGCGGGATCGACTGCACCGAGTGGGTCGGGTCCCAGTCGACGAGCTGCCCTGCAAGCGCGCAGGTGAAGAGCAGCGGCGCCGTCTCCCCCGCTGCGCGCGCGATCGCGAGCGTCGTGCCCGTGAGGATGCCGCCGAACGACGTCGGCAGCACGACTCGCAGCACCGTCTGCCACTTCGACACGCCCAGCGCGAGGCTCGCCTCGCGGAGATGGTTCGGCACGAGAGAGAGCACCTCCATCGTCGACCGTGCGACGAGCGGCAGCATGATGATCGCCAAGGCGCCGCCGCCGGCGATCGCGCTCTGGTGGTGACCGATGCCGATCAGTGGCAGCTTCACCTTCACGCAGAGCGCGAACACGAAGATGCCGATGACGATCGACGGGAAGCCGTTGAGGACGTCGAGCCAGAGGCGCACCTGCCGGGCGATCGACGGCGGCGCGAACTCGCTGCAGTAGAGCGCCGTCAGCACGCCGACGGGTAGCGCGATCACGGTCGCCACCGCGACGAGCAGCATCGACCCGACGATCGCGGGCGCGATGCCTCCGCCGCTCGCGGCGAAGAAGTCCGAGCTCGGGCCCTTGATGAAGAAGTCGAGGTTGATCGCGCCGATGCCGCGGCTGCCGACCGACCAGATGACGATCGCGAGCACCGCGATCGCCGCGGCTGCCGAGAGCACCGCCCCACCTTCGGCGATGCGATTGGCAATCAGCCGCCTACGCCCGCGGCCCGTCGCCTTGAGGCTGATCGCATGCGGCTGCATCAGTCGCCGCCGGTGCGCTGAAACTCGAACCGCTTGATCACGCGTTGCGCGGCGAGGTTGGTGAGGAACGTGATCACGAGCAGGATCAGCGCGAGGTAGATCAGCGACGCGATCTGCAGGTTCGACTGTGCCCCCTGGTACTGGTTCGCGACGCGGCTCGCGATCGTGTCGCCGCCACTGAACAGCGACACGTGCAGCGGGATGAAGTTGCCGATGACCTGCGTGACGGCGATCGCTTCGCCGAGTGCGCGGCCGAGACCGAGAATCACCGCAGCGACCACACCGCCGCGCACGGACGGCACCACGACGGTGCGAACCATCTCCCAGCGCGTCGCGCCGAGGCCGATCGATCCCTCCTCGAGCTCGTCGGGCACGCCGAGGAACAGCTCGCGGCAGATCGACGACGTGATCGGCAGCGTCATGATCGTTAGGACGAGGATCGCCGTGAACACCGTCGACTCGGTGTGCGGATCGCCCCCGAAGATCGGTATCCAGCCGAGCACCGAATGAATCAGCGGCTGCAGGTGCTGCGAGTCGAATGGGGCGAGCACGTAGATGCCCCAGAGGCCGATGACGACGCTCGGCACGGCGGCGAGCATGTCGACGAGGGAGCCGACGGGCGTTCGGACGGCCGGCGGCGCGAGCTCCGAGAGGAACAGCCCGATCGCGATCGAGAGCGGCGCGGAGAGCAGCATCGCGCCGAAGGACGTCACGACCGTTCCGATGATGAAGTCGCGCGCGCCGAACTTGTCGAAGTTCGCGTTCCACTGATTGTCCCAGAGGAAGCTGAGCTTGAAGACCTTGATCGACGGCCACGCGCCGTCGGCGACGCGCCAGATGATCGCGGCGACGACGAGCACCGACAGGAGTGCCGCCAGGGCGGTGAGCCCGTAGAGCACCGTGTCGCCGATGCGGTCGCTCGTGCGGCGGGTCCGCGGCAGCTCGGCGGGAACGGAAGCTGCTTCCACGCGGCCAGCATTCCAGCCTCACCTCGGTCCCGAGGCGCCCGTCACCACTCCGTCACACGACGTTCACATCCTGTGTACCCCTCCCCCGCGCGAGCGCCGGGACACTCCCATCGGTGACCTCCGTGACCACGATCGCGCTACCCGAGACACAAGCCGCGCCCGCCCAGGGGAACGTCGTCTTCGACATCAACGGCCTGACGGTTCACTACGGCAAGTCCACCGCCGTCAAGGACGTGTCGCTCGGGATCCGCGAGCACGCGATCACCGCGCTGATCGGGCCGTCGGGCTGCGGGAAGTCGACGGTGCTGCGCTGCCTGAACCGGATGAACGACCTG
>DASZBP010000044.1:0-6158 GCA_035943915.1 Gaiellaceae bacterium
AACGTCACTGCACCGATGCCTGCGGCGAGGTCCTGGATGAACCACGCGTTCTCGAAGAGCACGTGCGTGCGCGCGATCAGGTAGACGCCGGCGGTGACCATCGTCGCCGCGTGGATCAGCGCGCTGACGGGCGTCGGGCCCTCCATCGCGTCCGGGAGCCATGTGTGCAGCGGCACCTGCGCCGACTTCGCGGCCGCGCCGCCGAGCAGGCCGAGGGCGATCAGGTTCGCGACGGTGCCGCCGTGCGGCGAGAGGGCGAACACCGCGGCGTAGTCGAGATGGCCGGTGTGCTGGATCAGCAGGAACAGCGCGAGCGCCATCGTCGCGTCGCCGAACGCGTTCATCACGAACGCCTTCTTGGCGGCCGCGATCGCGGACGGGCGATCCTGGTAGAAGCCGATCAACAGGTAGCTCGAGAGGCCGACCATGCCCCACCCCGCGAGCAGCAGCAGCAGGTTGCCGCCCTGCACGAGCAGCAGCATCGAGAACACGAACAGCGACATGTACGCGAAGAAGCGCCGCTCCTCGTTCTCGCCGTCCATGTAGCCGACCGAGTAGGCGACGATCAGCGAGCCCACGCCGGCAACGATCAGCATCATCATCACGCTCAGCGGGTCGACGAGCAGCGACAGGCCGAAGTGGTACTTCCCTGCCTGCAGCCACGTCCACGACGTCGTCAGGTGCGTGCGGTCGTGACCGCTCTTCCCGAGCAGCGAGATGAACGCGACGACGGCTGCGGCGAACGCGCCCATCGTGGTGGCCGTGGAGACATAGCCTGCGGCGCGGCGCGAGATGCGCTCACCGGCGAGCGCGATCACCACGGCCGAGGCAAGCGGGAGCAGGAGGCAGATCCAGGCGGCGGCGTGCATCTAGCCCCTCAGCGTCCTGAGCTTGTCGACGTCGAGCTCGAGGTTGCGCCGGCCCATCGCGACGATCAGGCCGAGGCCGACGACGACCTCGGACGCGGCGACCGCCATCACGGAGATCGCAAACACCTGGCCGTCCTCGCGGCCGTGCAGGCGCGCGAACGCGATCAGGAGCAGGTTCGCGGCGTTCAGCATGATCTCGACGGAGAGCAGGATGATCAGCGGCGAGCGCCGCAGCATCACGCCCATCGCGCCGGTTGCGAAGAGCAGTGCGGCGAGGATGACGTAGGCGCTGATGCTAGGCCCGTGCATCGGTCCCCTGCCTGGCGTGCGCGCCGAGGACGACGCCGCCGACCGCTGCGACGAGCAGCACGATCGACGTCACCTCGAACGCGAGTAGATGGTCGGTGAGGAACAGCGTCCCGATGCGCTCCGGCGAGCCGAAGCTCCGGCCGATGTGCGGCTCCTTCGAGAGGAAGCCACCGGCGCGCAGACCGACGACGACGACTACCTCCGCCAGAAGCGCGCCGCCTGCGAGGACCGCGCCAAGCGTCTGCCACGAGGGGCCCCCCGACCAGGGCGACGTGTCGGAGCGGTCACCGAGGTACGCGATGACGAACAGGAACATCACCATCACGGCGCCGCCGTAGACGAGCACCTGGCCGGCGGCGACGAACTCACCCCCGAGCAGGAGGAAGAGCACGGCGAGCGACGCGAGGTTCCCGATCAGCGAGAGCGCCGAGTAGAAGGGGTTGGTGAACGACACGACGGCGAGCGCGCTCGCAAGGCACGCGAAGGCGGCGACCACCCAGACGACCCACACGAGGAAATTGGCCATTAGGCGTGGTCCTTGTAGTACGGGATCGGCGTGTCGTAGAGGTCGCGGTCGGCGACGGGCACGCGCTTCACCGGTGGGGCGAGCAGCATGTCCTTGGTGTAGATGAGGTCGTCGCGGTTGTACTCGGAGATCTCGAACTCGTTGCCGAGCGTGATCGCGTCGAACGGGCATGCGATCTCGCAGTAGCCGCAGAAGATGCAGCGCGACATGTTGATCTCGTAGATGCGCGCGTAGCGCTCACCCGCGGAGACGCGGTTCTCGGGCGTGTTCTCCGCCGGCACGACGCGGATGCAGTCCGCGGGGCACGCAGCCGCGCACAGCGAGCACCCCACGCACTTCTCGAGGCCGTTCTCGTACGTGTTGAGGCGATGGCGTCCGCGGTAGCGCGGGTACACCGGCCGCTTGTACTCCGGGTACTGCTGCGTGATCGGCTTCTTGAAGACCTGCTTCAGCGTGACGCCGAAGCCCTTGAGCGTGTTCGGGACGACGAAGCTCATTTGACCGCCACCACCAGCGCCGCGGTGACGATCGCGTTCACCGTCGCGACGGGCAGCAGCACCTTCCAGCCGAAACGCATGAGCTGGTCATACCGGAGCCGCGGCTGCGACGCGCGCAGCCAGATGAAGAAGCTGACGAGCGCGAACAGCTTGAGGACGAACCACACCGGCCCGAACTGGTCGAGCGAGTGCACCCACGGGAAGTGGTAGCCGTCGAAGAACAGCGCGACGCACAGGCCCGACAGCGTGATCATGTTGATGTACTCCGCTGCCTGGAAGAGGCCCCAGCGCATGCCGGAGTACTCGGTGTGGTACCCGGCGACGAGCTCGGTATCGGCCTCCGGCAGGTCGAACGGCGGCCGTGACGTCTCGGCGATCCCGCCGAGGATGAACACGACGAAGCCGACGAACTGCGGGATGAAGAACCACATCGTCGCCTGCTGCTTGTTCACGATGTCCTGCAGGCTCAGCGACTGGCCCATCAGCACGACGCCGAGCACGCTCAGCGCGAGCGACACCTCGTACGAGACGAGCTGCGCGCACGTGCGCATCGACCCGAGCAGCGAGTACTTCGACTCCGACGCCCAACCGCCGACGATGAAGCCATAGATCCCGATCGAGCCGAGCGCGAAGATCAGGATCAGCGAGATCGGCACGTTCACGACGGAGCCGCGGATGTAGTGGTGGCCGACGTGCCAGCCGTTGCCCCACGGGATGACGCTGAACGCCGCGAGCGCGGTGAACATCGAGACGACGGGCGCGATGATGTACAGCGGCTCCTTGGCCGCCATCGGCGCGAACGCTTCCTTGCGGATCAGCTTCAGCAGGTCGGCGATCGGCACGAGCAGGCCCTTGGGACCGGCGCGGTTCGGGCCGTAGCGGTTCTGCATGCGGCCAAGCAGCTTGCGCTCGAGCCACGTCGTGAACGCGAAGAACACCATCACGACGTTGATCACGAGGAACGCCTTCGGGAGAGTGATCCACCACGCCTCTCTCATGACTGCTCCACCGCCGGCAAAGCCGACGGCTCCGCCCCGGTCGCGGCTCCGGCAAGCCTACGCCGGGTGGTCATAGGGACACCTCCACGTTGGCGTGAAGATCGCCCGCGTGGTCGGCGGCGATGCGCACTGTGCCGGCGGCGAGGTCGCTCGCGATGCGCGCGCGCAGCTCGATGCTCGTGCCGTTCGACGAGACGGTGACGTTCTGTCCGTTGCGGATGCCGCGCACCTGCGCGTCGTCGCGCGCGATCTGCACCTCGGCCTGCGCCTTCTGGAACTGCAGCTCCGGCGTGCGCTCGACGGCTGCGCCCGAGAACAGCGGCTTGTAGGCCACGAGCCTGAGTCCGGTGCCAGGCACCGAATCGGTGCCTGGCACCGTTTCGGAACGCGGTGCGCTCGCGGCCCGCGGCGGCAGCTCGGCGATCTGGCCGATGTCGCCGAAGGAGATCCCGCCGAAGCACTTGGCCGCGACCTCGTCGAAGACGACCGACGTGTACGGCGAAAGCTCCACGTCGAACCGCTCGGCGAGCTTCGCGATCCATGCGAGCTCGTCCGGGCAAGGAGGCGGCACCGTGCGGCGCTGGCGCTGCAGGCGGCCTTCGAGGTTCACAGTCGTGCCGTCGCGCTCGAGGTAGCTCGTCGCCGGCAGCACGAGGTCGGCGATGCCGCGGAACGAGTCCTCGAACATGCCGATGCCGATCACCGTCTCCGCATCCGCGGCAAGCGCGCGGACGGCGGGGTCGGCTGCCGCCTCGTCGCCGGAGATGATCAGGAGGCGCGCTTTCTCGTCGCCCGGCTCGCCGTCGGCGGCCGCGCTCCAGGCATCGGCGACGCCGCGGCCGTTCGGCGTGCGCGGCAGGAAGAAGACGTCGGTCGCCTGGCAGCGTTCGGCGCAGCCTGCATCGTCGGTGATCAGCACGTCGACCGCCGTGGTGGGCTCGCCATACGTGATCTCGGCGCCGGCGCGGCGCGCCGCCTTCAGCCACAGGTCGACGACCGGTGCGCGCTCGACGACCGGCTCGGCGGAGGCGACGGCGATCGTCTTCGCAGCGCGAATGCTCGAGAGCGGCGCGCGGAACTGGTCAAGACGGTCGGGAACCTCCTCCGGCAGCACGGCGTCGTGCGCGCCGAGGCCCTGGCGCAGCAGCTTGCCGAGGCCGTACGCCTGCTCGACGCTCTCGCCGCCCGACAGCGCCGTGACGGTCGCGGAGCCGGCGGCGCGGAGCAGCTCCTCGGCGCGGTCGAGCGCGTCCTCCCACGTCATCTGCTCGAAGCGGCGCGGGCCCGCCTTGCGCAGCGGCGCGCTGATGCGATCGCGCGCGTCGAGGTGCGAGTACGCGAAGCGCCCCTTGTCGCACAGCCAGCCCTCGTCGACCTCGGGATGGTTTCGCGAGAGGATCCGCTTGACCTTGCCTTCGCGCGTCGTCGCGCTGACGTTGCAGCCGACGGGGCACAGGCCGCACACCGTCGGGACGTTCTGGATCTCCCACGGGCGCGCCTCGAAGCGGTACTGCGTCGAGGTGAGCGCGCCGACCGGGCAAAGCTCGATGACGTTGCCGCTGAACGGCGCGCGGTACGGGTCGTCCTCGAACGTCGAGATCATCGACAGCGCGCCCCGGTTGATCGCGACGAGCTGGTTGTCCTCGGCGACGTCGGAGCTGAAGCGCGTGCAGCGGTAACAGAGGATGCAGCGCTCGCGGTCGAGCGCGATCAGCGGCGAGATCGGGATCGGCTTCTCGAAGGTCTGCTTCTCGAAGGTCATCCGCGTGTTGCCGGGGCCGTAGCGGAACGTGAGATCCTGCAGCGGGCACTCGCCGCCCTTGTCGCAAACGGGACAGTCGAGCGGATGGTTGACGAGGATGAACTCGAGCGTCGAGTTCTGGCCGTCGGCCGCCTTCTCCGACGAGCGCGCCGTCTTCACGACCATGCCTTCCTGCGCGGTCATCGTGCAGCCGGCCTGCAGCTTCGGCATGCCCTCCACCTCGACCAGGCACATGCGGCATGCGCCGACCGGCGGCCCGAGACGCGGCTCGTAACAGAACACGGGGATCTCGATGCCCGCCGTCTGCGCCGCCTCGACGAGCCCGGTGCCCTTCGGCACCTCGACGGTCCGCTCGTCGATCGTCAGCGAGACGAGATCGCTCATGCGGGCACCTCCGCGACCGGCGAGTGCGTGTGCATGTTCACCGGCGCGAGGACGTGATCGAGGGACGAGTGGTCGCCGAACGGGCAGCCGCCCCTGTCGATGTGCAGCTGGAACTCGTCGCGGAACTTGTCGACGTACGAGGCGATGATGATCGCGTCCGAGTCGCCGAGCGGGCACAGGCACTTACCGTTGATGCGGTCGCAGACGGAGAGCAGCAGGTCGAGCTCGCGCTGCGTGCCGCGGCCGTCCTCGATCTTGCGCAGGATCTCCGTGAGCCAGCGCGTGCCGACGCGGCACGGCGTGCACTTGCCGCACGACTCGTGCTCGTAGAACTCCGAGAAGCGGATGCCGAGCTCGACGATGCAGCAGGTGTCGTCGAGGACGATGATGCCGGCAGAGCCCATGGCGGTCTTGAGCTCCGCGAGCGCGTCGAAGTCGTAGCCGACGTCGATCTCGGTGTCGCGCAAGATCACGGTGGACGACCCGCCCGGCACGACCGCCTTCAGCTTGCGGCCGTTCGCGATCCCGCCGGCGAGGTCGAAGATGATGTCGCGCAGCGACATGCCGGCCTCGATCTCGTAGTTCCCGCCGTTGACGACGTTGCCGGAGACCGAGACGACGCGCGTGCCGCGCGAGTTCGGGACACCGAGCTTTGCGTACTCCGCGCTGCCCATCTCGATGATCGGCGGGACCGTGGTGATCGTCTCGACGTTGTTCACGACGGTCGGCGCGGCGTAGAGGCCCGCGATCGCCGGGAACGGCGGCTTCGACCGCGGCTGGCCGCGCTTTCCCTCGAGCGATTCGAGCAGCGCC
>DASZBP010000045.1:0-2242 GCA_035943915.1 Gaiellaceae bacterium
CCGATCGTTGCCGGCGTCGCCCCGCCGTCGCGGACCGCGCCTTCCGACGCGAGCCCGACCTCGACTCCTTCGCCGGGCGGGAAGCCGTGTGCGACGAGCGTCGTCTCGAGCGCGACGACGCCACGGCCGTTCTTCAGCGCATCCGCGACTTCAGGCGCCACGCGGATCACGGCATCGCCCCGAGCTGCGCGCACGCGCGCGCGGCCGCTGCGAGCCCGAGCTGCGGGCCGCCGATCAGGTAACCGGCGGCGAGCGCGTCGCCCGCACCGGTCGTGTCGACAACGTCGCACGGCAGCGCAGGCCAGTCGCGGTCGTCGGCGGTGAGGCCGCCGGCCCCGCGCTTCACGACCCACTTCGCGCTGACGCTCCCGAGCGCGTCGCGCTCGCGCTCGTTCGCGAAGACGAGATCCGGTGCGATAGCCGCGGTGCGTGCGCGGAAGCGGTCGTCGATCAGCGAGAACGCCGACGCGTCGAGCGACACGAGCGCGCCTTGACCGCGCGCCGCGATCGCCGCTTCGGTGGCCGAGTCCGCGATCGGGTCGCGCGCAAGTGCGTAGCCGGAGATGTGGAGCACGTCGCAATCGAACCACGCGGCGTCGAGCTCGTGCGGCGCAAGGTCGGGAGCCGAGCCGCGGTCCGACGCCATCGTGCGGTCGCCGGCCGCGGCGATCGAGACGACGACGCCTGTCCGTCCCTCGGCAGGCCCGGCGACGTCGACGCCTCGCTGCTGCAGCTCGCGCGTCACGAGCTCGCCCGCTGCGTCCGCGCCGCGCTTGCCGACGAAGCGCGACTCCGCCCCGAGGGCGGCCGCCCAGGCTGCGACGTTGGCCGCCTGCCCACCCGGCCACGTGCGCGTGACGGCGACCGTGTCGTCGCCCGCTTCGAGCGGGCGGTCGAGCTGCACGATCACGTCGAGGATCAGGTCGCCGAGAGTCACGATTCTCATCGCGTACGATCGTCGCATGGAAGGCGACGGCCGCGGCCGGTTGCGCACCTTTGCGCTCGGAGGCCTGGTGGGTGCCGCCGGCGCAATCGCGACGGTCCGCCGCGCCTCGCGGGCGCGCCGCCTACCGCGGACGATCGGCGGCCTGGCGGCATTCGAGGACGCACCGTGCTTCCTCGAGCTCGTCGGCGAAGAGGCGCAGCGCTACCGCGAAGGCGGCGACAGCGTCACCGGCACCCCGTAGCCGCGATACCGGTCGACCATGAAATGCGCGGCCGCGGTCATGTGCATCCGCGTCGGGTGATCGTCCGCGCCGATGGTCACGCGGAACCACGCAGGGATCTGACGGTCGAGGAATGTGATCGTGTTCGGCGCGACGAGGTGCGCGTTCGTGGGTTTGCGCCAGTAGGGTTGCGTGACGTGGAGCGGCGTCTGCGCCGACCGCACCCATTTCGCGTGCGGCGTGTCGCGGTCCCAACGGCGCGCGCCGATGACGACTGCCTGCGCGCCGCCGCGGATGACGTAGCCGAGCTCGTCGGGCGCCTTCACGGTGAAGCGCGCGACGATGCCGCCGGTCGGGCCCGAGCGCAGCGATTCGTCGAAGACGATCGAGCTCGCGCTCTCGAACGCGTGCGTCACGCGTCGCAGTAACGCGTTCGCGTCCGGTGCGATCGGCGACACGTCGAAGTTCGTGACCGCGCCGTCGACGCTGACGCGCAGCGGTCCGTCGTGAGGGCCGCTGCGATAGCAACCCGCGCCGCATGCGGCCGCGGGCTGACCGTCGACGGTGACGTCCCGGCCGTCGACTCCGGCGCCGTCCTGTCCGAGCAGCGTCACCCATGTCTGCGACGTGCTGCGTGCGATCCCGACCGCGAGTGTCCCCAGCTCGTGCCCGTCGACGACGACGTCGCCGCCGGGAAGCACCGGCGGCTGTGTGGCCGCCTGCGGTGCCCCGATCGCCCCGGTCACGTCACGTCCTGGCCTCAGCTGCACGAGGACTGCGACCGCGCCGATGACGACCGCGATCAGCACGACTTCGGCGCGCACCCGGGGGAGCGCAACGCGCGTTCGGTTGAGCGCGCCGAGGCCGAGCAAGGGCAGGAAGACCGCCGTCTTGATCAGCAGCGCGCGGCCGTAGCCCGTCGTCCATGCCTGGTGCACGGCGGTCAGCTCGGTCGCTGCGCGGAGCAGGCCGCCAGCGGCGAGGAGCGGGACCGCCGCGAGCGCTGCAGCGGAGACGCGCCGCGTGGTCGCAGCGCCTCCGACGGCGAGGACCGCGACGAGCCCGCCGAGCCACAC
>DASZBP010000046.1:0-14412 GCA_035943915.1 Gaiellaceae bacterium
GAGGGCGATGCCCGACGCGATGCGCAGGCTGTCGTGGAAGCCGTGCAGGAACGCGATCGGCCGCGGGTCGCCGGCGGCGAGCGACGTCGCGGTCACGTGCGCGACGATTGCGCCCATCACCGCGATCCCGAGCGAGCCACCGACCTGGCGCGCCGAGTTCAGCACCGCCGACCCGACGCCTGCCTTGTCGACCGGCACCGAGCTCATCGCCGCAGCGGTCACCGGCGTCATCGTCATTCCCATGCCGAGGCCACCGAGGATCAGGCCGGGCAGCAGGTGCAGGAACGTCGTGTGCGCGTGCAGACCGGAGTAGTAGAAGAGCATCACCGCGACCAGCGTCATGCCGCCGCCCACGAACCAGCGTGAGCCGAAGCGGTCGGACAGCCGCCCGCTGTTCGGCGCGACGAGGATCACGAGCACCGTCATCGGCAGGAACGTCGCACCGGACTTCACCGGGGAGTAGTGCGCGACGTTCTGCATGTACAGCGTCAGGTACAGGAACGTCCCGAACATCGCGAGACCGACGAAGAGCATCGCGACGTTCGCGCCGCTGAACGTGCGGTTCTTGAAGAGCGCGAGGTCGAGCATCGGTGCACGCTGGCGCTGCTCGAGCACGATGAACACCGTCAGGGCAACCACGGCGATCGCGAACGCGAGCAGGATGCGCGTCGAGCCCCAGCCGTACGTGTTCGCCTCGATGAAGCCATATGTCAGTGCGAACAGTCCGATCGCCGAGGTCGCGAGGCCCGGCACATCCGGCCGCTGGTGCAGTGACGTGTCGCGCGTCTCGTCGATCATGAACGGGATCGCGACGAGGCCGAGGATGCCGACCGGCACGTTGATGAAGAAGATCCAGTTCCAGTTGACGTGCTCGGTGATCAGGCCGCCGACGAGCGGGCCGATCGCGAGCGCCATCGCCGAGACGCCGGCCCAGATGCCGATCGCCTTGCCGCGCTCGCGCGGCTCGAAGGTCGCCGTGATGATCGACAGCGTCGCCGGGTTCATGAGAGCCCCACCGAGGCCCTGGACGACGCGCGCGCCGATCAGGAAGCCGCCGTTCGGCGCCAGCCCGCAGGCGAGGGACGCGCCGGTGAAGACGACGAGGCCGGCCATGAAGATGAGCCGCCGGCCGAGCAGGTCGGCGAGCTTGCCGCCCGTCAGCATGAATGCGGCGAAGGTGAGCGCGTAGCCCGCGACGACCCATTCGAGGTCGGCGAGCTGAAGGTGGAGCGAGCGCTGCATGGACGGCAGCGCGACGTTCACCACCGTGTTGTCGAGCATGATCATGAACAGCCCGACCGACACTGCGGCCAGCGTCCACCACTTCTTGTTCTCGGCCGTCACGAGGCCCCTCATCCCAACTCCTTCCGACGTTAGCGGGCGCTAAGTTAGCAGACGCTAACACCGCCCCGCGTAGCATGGCCGACGTGAGTGACGTGGTCTGGCGCCCGGACGCCGCGACGATCGAGCATGCGAACGCGACGAGGCTGATGCGCCGCGCCGGCGTCGACAGCTACCGCGAGCTGGTGCGCCGCTCGCAGGCGGAGCCCGAGTGGTTCTGGGCGCTCGCGGTCGAGGACATGGGGCTCGAGTTCTCGCAGCCCTGGGAGCGCGTGCTGGACGACTCGCGCGGGCCCGAGTGGACGACGTGGTTCGTCGGCGGGAAGCTCAACATCGCGCACAACTGCGCGCACCGCTGGGCTGTTTCTCGTCCGGATGCAACCGCATGCGTCGGCCTCGGCGAGGACGGCTCGCGGCGCACGCTCACGTTCGCCGAGCTGTCGCGCGACGTCACGCGCCTCGCCGAGCATCTTGCGTCCCTTGGCGTCGGCGTCGGCGACCGCGTCGCGATCTACCTGCCGATGTCGCCGGAGGTCGCCGTCGCGTCGCACGCGATCGCGCATCTCGGCGCGATCCAGGTGCCGGTGTTCTCCGGCTTCGCCGCGCCGGCAGTGAAGCAGCGGCTCGAGGCGAGCGATGCGAAGGTCGTCATCACGCAGGAGACGTCGTCGCGCCGCGGCAAGGAGATCGCGATGCTCGACGTCGTCCGCGACACGGGCATCGACGTGCAGGTCGTGCTCGCGCCGTTCGAGCTCGACGCGTATCCCGGCATGCTTCCGGCGCTCGAGGTGGACAGCGAGACGCCGTACCTCCTCACGTACACGTCGGGCACGACCGGCAAGCCGAAGGGCGTCGTGCACGTCCAGGGCGGCTTCCTCGTGTCGATCGCACGGGAGACCGCGTACCAGGCAGACCTGCACGAGGGCGACGTCGTGCACTTCGCCACCGACATGGGCTGGATCATGGGACCGTGGACGGTGGTCGGCGCGGGCGCGCTCGGGGCGACGATCGTGTTCGCCGAAGGCGCGCCGGACTGGCCGGCGCAGGACAGGCTCTGGCGCACCGTCGAGCAGGAGGGCGTCACGTCGCTCGGCCTCTCACCCACGCTCGTGCGCGCGCTCATCCCGCACGGCGATCCGACCAGCGACCTCTCGTCGCTGCGGACCTTCGTCACCACCGGCGAGCCGTGGAACCCCGAGCCGTACCGCTGGCTGTTCGAGACCGTCGGCGCCTCGCGCGTGCCGATCATCAACTGCTCGGGGGGCACCGAGGTCG
This sequence comes from Gaiellaceae bacterium, assembly GCA_035943915.1. Lineage (GTDB taxonomy): Bacteria > Actinomycetota > Thermoleophilia > Gaiellales > Gaiellaceae > PALSA-600. The sequence continues at coordinate 2,617 of DASZBP010000046.1, forward strand.
GCGCGTGCTTCCTCTCGCCTACGCCGGTCGAGCCGATCAAGGCGTGCTCGCTCGGCGGCCCCGCGCTCGGCATGGCGATGGACGTCGTCGACAACGACGGCAACTCGCTCGTCGGCACGGGCGAGGTCGGCGAGCTCGTCTGCCGCAAGCCGTTCCCCGGGATGACGCGCGGCTTCTGGCGCGACCCCGACAAGTTCATCGAGACGTACTGGTCGCGCCTACCGGGCATCTGGGTGCACGGCGACTGGGCATCCGCCGACGAGGACGGCTACTGGTTCCTGCACGGACGCTCCGACGACACGCTGAACATCGCCGGCAAGCGCATCGGCCCGGCCGAGCTCGAGTCCGCCGCAGTCGGTCATCCCGCGGTGCGCGAGGCAGCCGCGATCGGCGTGCCACACGAAGTGAAGGGCGAGACGTCGTGGATCTTCTGCTGCCTCGTGCCGGGCGCGACCGTGACGCCGGAGGAGATCGCCGCGCACGTCGCCGACGACCTCGGAAAGGCGTTCAAGCCGAGCCGGATCCTCTTCGTCGAAGCGTTGCCGAAGACGCGCTCCGCGAAGATCGTCCGCCGCGCCGTGCGCGCGATCGCGCTCGGACAGGATCCGGGCGACCTCTCGTCGCTCGAGAACCCGGAGTCACTCGACCAGATCGGAGCAGCAATTGGCTAAGGCACTCGTCACCGGCGGCGGACGCGGCATCGGCGCGAACATGGCGCGCTGGCTCGCGCGCGACGGATGGGACGTGTGGGTCGCGGCGCGCTCGCGCGACCAGGTCGACGCCGTCGCGGAGGAGATCGGCGGGCATGCGCTCGAGCTGGACGTGACCGACGACGCGTCGGTCGCTCGTGCGTTCGATGCGATCGGCGAGCTCGACCTGCTGTGCGCCAACGCAGGTGCCGCGACCGATGACATGCGCGCGACGTTCGAGGTGAACGTGTTCGGCGTGCGCCGCTGCTGCGAGGCGGCGCTCGAACGCGGCGTCAAGCGCATCGTCATCACCGGCAGCGGCTCGTCCTACCTGCCGAACAACTCGGACCTCTCGTACGGTCCCTCGAAGGCCGCAGTCGGGCGCTACGCGGAGAACCTCAACAACGCGCTCGACATCCCGGTGTTCCTCATCTCGCCCGGCCTCGTGAAGACCGAGATGACGTCGTGGGCGCCCGAAGACGCGCCGTGGACGCCGCCGGAGCTTGCGCCCGAGCTGGTGCGGAAGCTCGCGACCGGGAAGTACGACGCGCTGGCCGGCCGCTACATCCACGCCGAGCACGACGACGTCGACGACCTGCTCGCGCGCGCAGACGAGATCCGCGACAAGGATCTCAATGCGGTCCGGCTGCAGCGATGAAGACCGTCCTCCTCTACGGGGACTCGAACACGTGGGGCTACATCGCCGGCTCGGGCGGGATGCGGTTCCCGCGCGAGCAGCGCTGGCCGGTCGTTCTGCAGAAGTTGCTCGGCGACGAATGGGACGTCATCGCAGAGGGCCTGGGCGGACGCACGGCGACCTTCGACCGCCCGGACAGCGAGGGCCGCAACGGGCTGCCGTACCTCCTGCCGTGCCTGCACTCGCACGCGCCGATCGACGTGGTCCTCATCTTCCTCGGCACGAACGACGTCAACTTCATGGACGACGACCGCGTCGCGTGGTGCGTGGAGCGGCTCGTCCGCGTCGTGCGCAACTCGGAATCCGGGCCGGAACATACCGCGCCGCGCGTCGTCGTCATGTGCCCACCGCCGTTCGACGGCCACCGCCTCGGACCGTCGTACGCGGAGATGTGCGCGGAGATGAAGTGCGAGTTGATCGACCTCGACGGCGTCACGTCGTACCCCGTCGTGAACGGCGACGTCGAGCATCTCGACGCCGAGGGCCAGGCCGCCGTCGCCGCGGCCGTCGCTCGCGTTCTCGCGTGAGCCGCGTCTTCCGCTCGTCACGGCCGATTCGCCTCTCCGACACGGACTCGGACGGACGGCTGCGGCTCGACGCGGTCGCGCGTTACCTGCAGGACGTCGCCTCCGACGACTGGGCCGACGCAGGGTTCGAGTCGAACGCGCACGTGTGGGTGGTGCGCAAGACGTGGGCCGACGTCGAGTCGCCGTTCGCCGGCGACGCGCGCGTCGAGCTCGCGACATGGTGCAGCGGGATCGCGGGCACGTCGGCGTCGCGGCGCTACTCGCTGACCGGCGATCGCGGCGGGCGCATCGAGGCGGAGAGCGTTTGGATCCACCTCTCGCAAGACCTGCGCCCGTTGCGGCTGCCGCCGGCGTTCGTCGAGCTGTACGGGGAGAGCGCCGCGGGCCGCGGCGTCGCGACGCGCTTCACGCTTCCCGCACCGCCGGATGTGCCCGGCGAGCCGTGGGCGCTGCGCGCGACGGACATCGACCGGCTCGGGCACGTGAACAACGCGGTCTACTGGGTACCGGTCGAGGAGCACTTCGGCGCGTCGGCGCGGAAGGTCGAGCTCGAGTACCGCAAACCCGTCGACCTCACCGACGACGCGCGCGTCGTCGCGGCCGGCGACAGCCTCTGGGCAACGGTCGGCGGCGAGGCACGTGCCGCTGCGGCGATACTCCGCGCCTGATGAACGGGACCGCCAACCAGGTGCGCGCACGCATGATCGGCCTGCTCGTCATCGCGGCCGTGCTCAGCGTCGTCGGGAAGAAGGCCAACAGCCCGTGGATCGGCTGGCTCTCGTTCGCCTCGTTCCTCGCGGCGATCTTCCTGTACGTGGACTGGCGCCGCCGCCGCGCCAACGAACGGCGAGCTGGTAGAGTTTTCGACTCAGAGGCGAAAACCGATGAGACTCGCACTGGCACAGACGAATAGCGTCGTCGGGGACATCGACGGCAACGCAGCTCGCGTCGTCGAGCGGATAGAGGCGGCTCGCGCACAGGGCGCGGATGTCGTCCTCCTCCCCGAGCTCATGGTCACCGGCTACCCGGCCGAGGACCTGCTGCTGCGCCCCGGGTTCGTTCGCGCGGCGCGCCGCGCAGTCGACGAGATCGCGCGCACGACGCAGGGCATCGTCGCGCTCGTCGGCACGCCGCTCTTCGAGAACGGCGCGCTGTACAACGCGTGCTTCGTGCTCGCGGACGGCGCGGTGCAGGACGTGTACCGCAAGCACCACCTGCCGAACTACGGCGTCTTCGACGAGGATCGCTACTTCGAGCCGGGCAACGACCGCGTGCTGCTCGACATCGCCGGCGTCCGCGTCGGCGTGACGATCTGCGAGGACATCTGGATCACCGGGCCGCCGTCCTCCGAGCTCGGCGGCGCGGGCGCGCAGCTCGTGGCGAACATCTCCGCATCGCCGTTCCACGTCGGCAAGGCCGCAGAGCGAGAGGAGATCGTCCGCCGCTGCGCGGCCGCGAACGGGACGCCGGTCGCGCTCTGCAACATGGTCGGCGCCCAGGACGAGCTCGTATTCGACGGGCACTCCGTCGTGATCGGCGCAGACGGCGAGGTGCTCGCGCGCGCGGCCGGCTTCGAAGAGGACTTGCTGGTGGTCGACTGGCCCGAACTTCGCGGCCCCGTCGCCCCGGAGCTCGGCGACCTCGAGCAGATGCGGCTCGCGCTCGAGGTCGGCGTGCGCGACTACGTCGAGAAGAACGGCTTCGGCGACGTCGTCGTGAGCGTGTCCGGCGGCATCGACTCCGCGCTCGTCGCAGCGCTGTGCGTCGAGGCGCTCGGCGCCGAACGTGTGCACGGCGTCACGCTGCCTTCGAAGTACTCGTCGGAGGGAACGCGCAGCGACGCGTGGGGCCTTGCCGAGTCGCTGGGCATCGACTTCCGCGAGATCGCGATCGAGCCGATCGTCGAGTCGTTCACCGAAGGGCTCGCGGAGGCCTTCGCGGGGCGCAACGCCGACCTGACGGAGGAGAATCTGCAGGCGCGCATTCGCGGGACGATTCTGATGGCGCTGTCGAACAAGTTCGGCTGGCTCGTGATCGCGAGCGGCAACAAGTCGGAGCTGTCGGTCGGCTACTCGACGCTGTACGGCGACCTGGCGGGCGGCTTCGCGCTGATCAAGGACGTGTTCAAGACCGACGTGTTCCGGCTGAGCCGCCATCTGAACGCGCGCGCCGGCCGCGAGCTGATCCCCGCTTCGATCATCGAGCGCGCGCCGTCGGCGGAGCTGCGCGCGGATCAGCTCGACGAGGACTCGCTGCCGCCGTATCCCGTGCTCGACAAGGTGCTCGAGGCGTACGTGGAGCTCGATCGCTCGCGTGAGGAGCTCGTCGGCGAGGACGGGTTCGACGCGGACGTCGTCGACCGAGCGCTGGGGATGATCGACCGCGCCGAGTACAAGCGCCGCCAGGCGCCGCCGGGCGTGAAGCTGCGGCCGAAGGCGTTCGGGCGCGACCGCCGCACGCCGATCACCAACCGCTGGCCCGGCTAATCCCTAGTTGACGATGCGGTCGAGCGCGACGCCAAGGATCGGCAGCGCGATCGTCAGCGAGTAGCTCGTCCAGCCGACGACGACGAGCGTGGGCCGGGTCTGCTGCTCGCGCTCTTCGCGGATCTCTGCCTGCAGACGCGGGCCGAGCACGAAGTTGTGCAGGTACGACACGACGACCAGGCACACGAAGAGCACGACCTTCACCCAGAACACGACTTCGAACGCTGTCCGGTGCTCCCACTCGCGCGACGCGAGCGCGATGCCGGTCAGCGCTGCGACGAGCAGCGAGCCGTAGCCGATCGGCCGCCAGCGCAGGCCGAGCGCCTTCATCGCGCGGCCGCGGGGCTCGCCCTCGAGCGTGCGGATCGCAGGCACGCCGACGAAGACGAGCGCCGTCGACCCGCCGAACCAGATGCCGGCGGCGAGCAGATGGATCGTGACGAGGACGCTGGTCACGCCAAGAGCGTACGCAGTTGTGGATACATCTCCGGCGGCGTCAGCCGCTCCGCGGTCGACTCGATCTCGTCGAGCGTCCACCAACGGGTTGCGACGACGCCCTCGGCCGCCATGTCGACGGTCGGCACGGGATGGTGCTCCTGCACGCGCACGAGGTAGATGCGGTTGCGCTGCCGGTAGAGCGTCTTCTGGAACGCGAACGTGCGCTCCGCGTCCGCGACGAGCGGGCCGATCTCGAAGTCTTCGAGCCCGATCTCCTCGCGCAGCTCACGCCGCAGCGCGACGTACTCGTCCTCGCCCGCCTCGACGCCGCCTCCCGGCGTCGCCCACCAGCGGTCGCCCGTCGCCTCGTTCTGGAACTGCACGAGCAGGACGCGATCGTCCACATCCGCGACGAGAGCACGCACTGCCGGGCGGAAGACCGGCTCGATCCACTCTCGCAGCGCTTTGAACCACTTCAGCCGCTCGGCGTAGGGCACGGCGGCGTTCGCCGGCGACGTCGACGGCAGGACGTACAAGGCGGTGGCCTCGATCGTCCGCAGCTGCGGGCCGAGCTCCGGCCGCTCGTTGAACAGGCCGCGGTACGCCTCCTTGCCGACGAACGCGATCACGTTCGGGCGGAACTCGCGCACGATTCGCAGCACCCGCTCCGGGTCGAAGTCGCCGCGCCGCAGGTCGCCCGAGCCGGGCGTCGTGCGATACGCCGCATTCGTCACGCCGTAGCCGAGTGGGAGCAGCTCGAACTGCTCCTGCGGGTCGAGCAGCCGCGGCGTGAACTCGGCGTCGTGCAACAGACGCCAGAAGTCGTTGCGCGGGTTCGCGAAATGCGCCGCGGCGGCCGCCGACACGCGACCGGGGTTGATGCCGCAGAAGACGCAGCTCAGGCCCGGCGCGCGAACGTCGGGTACGTCAGTGGTGGCGGGGCCGTGCACGCGGCGTACAGCGTGGCATGCGCTGGGTCCACGTCGCTGTGCAGACCCATGAGCTCGGCAGCGGCGGCGCGGGCCGGCGGCCTGCGGTCACCCTCGGCGGCCGGCGGCGCGCGGTCCATTGGCGACAGGTGCGCGTCACGCTGCCTCCGCCTCCGGCCCGTGGTTGTCGAGCCGCTGCTCGAACAGCTCCCGGAGCCGCTCCCCCGCCTGATTCGCGCCCCGCGAACGGCGCGGAAGCACCCGCACGACGTCGACGCGGTCGGTGCTGCTCCCGCCATACAGGCGGGCACGGCACTCGGCCTCGGTCAACGTCCGCAGCCTCACGCCGCGAACCCTAGGACCCGGACCGGACGGAGCCACTAACGTTGTCCTGTGGCAGTGAAGGCGAAGACGTTCGAGTACGCCGTCGAGGTGGACCGCGGCGCCCGGATGACGATCCCGGGCGGCGCGCAGATCGAGCCCGCGGAAGGCTGGACGCCGGACCATCTGCTGCTCGCCGCGCTCGTGCGCTGCTCGATCGAGAGCTTCACGTTCCACGCACGCCGGCGCGGTCATGAGGTAGCCGCGGCGGGCGAGGCGCAGGGGACGGTGACGCAGCGCGAGTCGGACGGCCGCTACGCGTTCGTCGAGCTGAAAGTCCGCATCGACGCTCAGCTGACCCCGCGCGCCGAGGACACCGACGACCTGATCGCAAAAGCCGAGCGCGACTGCTTCGTCGGCGCCAGCCTCGTCGTGAAGCCGGAGTACGAATGGCACGTGTCCTGACGACGATCGACCAGGTCCGCGCGCAGTTCACCGCGCTGCAGCGCCCGCTCGCGTTCTTCGACGGCCCCGGCGGCACGCAGGTGCCCGACACGGTCATCGACGCGATCGCCCACTACCTGAGCAACGAGAACGCGAACACGGGCGGGCCGTTCGCGACGTCGTACGCGACCGACGCCGTGCTCGAGCGCGCTCACGCGACAGCTGCACGTTTCCTCAACGCAAGCGTCGAGGAAGTCGCGTTCGGCGCGAACATGACGACGCTCAACTTTGCGCTCTCGCGCGCGGCCTCACGCGAGTGGAAGGAAGGCGACGAGATCGTCTGCACGCGGCTCGACCACGACGCGAACGTCTCGCCGTGGCTCGAGATCGCGCACGACCGCGGCATGACCGTGCACCTCGCCGAGGTAGACGACGAGTGCCGGCTGGATCTCGACCACCTGCGCTCCCTGCTCTCCGACCGCACGCGCGTCGTCGCGTACCCCTGGGCGGCCAACTCCGTCGGCACGCTCACGCCGGTCGCCGAAGTCGCGGCGCTCGCACACGACGCAGGCGGGCTCGCCTGGGTCGACGCCGTCCACTACGCGCCGCACGGCCCGATCGACGTGCGCGATGCCGGCGCCGACGTGCTCGTCTGCTCGCCGTACAAGTACTACGGGCCGCATCTCGGTCTCGCCTTCGGGCGCCGTGAGCTGTGGGAGTCGTGGCGGCCGTACAAGGTGCGGCCGTCGTCCGACTCGCCGGTCGGGCACCGCTTCGAGACGGGGACGCTCGCGCACGAGCTGCTCGCGGGCTTCGCCGCCGCGGTCGAGTACCTCGACGGCGTCGGCTGGGACTTCGTGCTCGAGCACGAGCGCGAGCTCGGGCAGCAGTTCCTCGACGGCCTGCCCGACGCGTGGACGGTGCGCGGCATCCCGTCGATGGAGGGCCGCGTCCCGACGTTCGCGATCACACACGACACGGTCTCGCCGGAGGACGCGTCGACGTTCCTCGGCGAGCGCGGCTACGCGACGTGGCACGGCAACTACTACGCGCAGGAGATCATGCAGCGCCTCGACCTTCCCGACGGTGCGGTGCGTGTCGGGATCCTCCACTACAACACCGCCGAAGAGGTCGAGGGCCTTCTCGACGCGCTCGGCGAGCTCTAGCGCCGGGCCACGAAGACGTATTCGCGGCTGTCGTCCGCGTGAGGCTCCCCGGCGAACCCGCCGTAGAGCGCCTCGAGCTGCAGGCCCGCGACGTCGATGAGCCCCAGCCATTCGTTCTTCGTCGCCCACCAGAGCGAGCCCGTGCCACCCTCGTCGAACGTCACATCGACGCGGTTGTCGCCGACGCTGTAGCGGACGGTGTTCGGCAAAGGAAGACCCGGTGCCGGGTCGGCATGCTGCCCGTCGTTCTTCGCTGCGAAGTGATGATCGAGGGCAAACGCGTTCCATGCGAAGCGGCCGCCGGGCCGTAGTGACGCCGCCACGCGCTCGAAGCAGCGGCGGCGGTCGGCCCACGTGGGAAGGTGCATGAGCGACCGCCCGGGGCAGAAGATCAGCCCCGCCGGCTCCTCGAGCTCGAAATCGCGCATGTCGCCTTCGCGCAGATCGAGCTCGACCCCGGCTTCGGCCGCGCGCACCCGAGCCTGCGCGAGCATCCCCGCGGACGAGTCGACTCCGATGACGGGCTTGCCGGTCGCCTGGGCTACTGCGATCGCAACGCGTGCCGTGCCGACCGCAAGCTCGACGAGCGGCCCGTCGGCATCGCGCGCAAGGCCGACGTAGAACGCGACATCCCCACGTTCCGGCGGGGACAGATCCTCATAGCGGTCCGCCCAGGTGTCGTACCAGCTCACGAATACGCCGACCCGGCGGCCGCAGCCCACTTCGAGCCGGGCGTGCGGCGGATCGGATCGGGATCGACGCCCTTCGCCGCGGCAATCGCAAGCGTGAGCAGCTGGAAGTAGACGATGTCCGCGACCGGATGCTGCGTGGGCACCTGCGTCGTCTCGCACCCGAGCGCGTGCAGCGCTTCGCACGCATCCGCCGCACGCTCGCCCGCACGCCCGCGGCCGACGAGGACGTATGCGTGCACGTCGCCGTCCATGGCCGCGAAGTAGCCGTGCAGCAGCTGCTCCGTCTCGTACGCGTTCGCGTCGACCCACGCGCCCTCGCGCAGCTTGAGTACCGCTTCCTGCGCGGTTGGCCAGTCGCGGCCGGCGCCGACGACGATCACCTTGTCGCGCGACGGCAGCTCCGGCTGCACCTGCAACGCGTCCTCGACCATTCGCGGCAGCTCGCCGATATCATCGCCGTGCATGGCCGCGAGCGCGGCCACCGCGCAGGTGTACGACGCGGTGTGACACCACGACCGCTCGAGGTGCGGCGTGCAGACGACCACTTCACTCGCCAGCGATGCGAGCGGCGACTCCGCCTTGCCGGTGACGAGCCACACCGCACCGGGGAACGCGCGCGCCGCCTCGAGCGTCAGCGCGGTCTCCCCCTCGTGCGAAACACACACCATCACGTCGGCCTCGGGGTGGTGCAGCACCGCCTCGAGCGCCTGCACCGCGTTGCCGCCGGTCTGCGCCGCGTGAAACGACGTGCCGCAGCCGACATGTACGACGCGCGCGCCTTCGGGAAGCCTTTTGTCGGTCGGCACCGCGCGCAGCCACTCGGGCTGCAGGTGCACTGCGCGTGCCGTTTCGCCTCGCATACCCCCGTCTATACCATCGCCGCCGTGCCGACCAGGGCCTTTCTCTTCGATTTCGATGGGCTGATCCTCGATACCGAGACGGCCTCGCAGGCCGGCTGGGCGTGGCTGTACCAGCAGCACGGGCACACGCTGCCACCCGACAAGTGGGCGCTGATGGTCGGCACGGTCGACGGCTGGGACATCTGGGGGAACCTCGAGCAGCACACCGGGCCGCTCGACCGCGAGGACTGGAACAAGCGCCGCTACGAGCACGAGCTGACGCTGCTCGAGGCGGAGGAGCTGCGTCCCGGCATCGCCGACTACCTCGAGTACGCCGAGCAGAACGGCCTCAAGCGCGCGATCGTCTCGAGCGCCTCGCGCCAGTGGATCGACATGCATCTTGCGCGACTCGAGCGCGAGGTCGGCTGGGACGCGATCGTCACCGCCGACCACGACCCGGTGCGGGCGAAGCCCGAGCCGACGCTCTACCTCGAGGCGCTGGAGCAGGTCGGCGTCGACGCGGCCGAGGCGATTGCCTTCGAGGACTCGCCGAACGGCGCGATCGCCGCCAAGGCGGCAGGCATCTTCGTCGTCGGCGTCCCGAACGCCGTCACCGCCGGCTACGGGCTGGGCGACCACGCCGACCTAGTCGTCGACTCCCTCGCCGACCTGCCGCCCGACCGGCTCGTCGCGGAGCTCGCATGAGCGACTACCACTGGGTCACCCGCGAGCGAGTCCGCTTCGGGGACTGCGACCCGATGGGGCACGCGAACAACGCGGTCTACTCGACCTACCTCGAGCAGGCCCGGATCACCATGCTCGGCGGGCTCGACCCGTTCATCCTGGCGCGCGTGGAGATCGACTTCCGCTCGGAGCTGCGCATGAACGACGAGATCGAGATCCGCACGCGCTGCTCGCACGTCGGCACCAAGAGCTTTCAGCTCGAGCACCAGATCTGGACGGGCGACCGCCTCGCAGCCGAGGCAAAGAGCGTGCTCGTCGGCTACGACTACGAGACACACACGTCCGTGCCGCTGCCGGACGAGACGAAGAGGAGACTCACCGAATGAGCAACGTGTATGAGCGCGAGACGCTGTCGAACGGAGTACGTGTCCTGACCGCGCCGCTGCCGCATGCGCAGTCGGTCGCCTGTTACATCATGCTCTCGGCCGGCTCGCGCTTCGAGCACGCGGAGAACCGCGGCATCGCGCACTTCGCGGAGCACATGTTCTTCAAGGGAACGAAGCGGCGGCCCTCATCACGCGATCTTTCTTCGGAAGTCGACGGCATCGGCGGCGAGTTCAACGCGTTCACGTCGAAGGAGTACACCGCGTACTACATCCGCTGCGCAGGCGAGCAGCGCGACACCGCGCTCGACGTGCTCGTCGACATGCTGCGCCATTCGAAGTTCGATCCCGAGGAGCTGGAGCGCGAGAAGGGCGTGATCCTCGAGGAGATGAACATGTACTTCGACACGCCGCGCGACTACGTCTCGTCGGTCTACGACCAGCTGATGTTCGGCGACAACCCACTCGGCTGGGAGACGCTCGGCACGCGCGACACGATCAAGGCGACGACACGCGAGACGTTCATGGACTACCTCGAGCAGTGGTACCACCCGGAGCGCATCGTGGTCGGGCTTGCAGGCATGGTCGGCGACGATCTGGTGCCGCGCCTCGAAGAGCTGCTCGGCGACCTCGAAGGCGCGCCGACCGCCAAGCCGGCGCCCGCGCAGGTCGAGCGCTCCGCAGAGCCGAAGGTGCGCGTGCACTCGAAGGACTCCGACCAGGCGCAGGTGTGCCTCGGCGTCCCGTCGTACGCGCTGCAGCACAAGGACCGGTACGCACTGCAGATGCTGGCGACCGTGCTCGGCGGCGGCATGTCGTCGCGGCTGTTCCTCGAGGTGCGCGAGCGCCGCGGCCTTGCGTACTACGTCTACGGCGTGAACCAGTCGTACACCGACGCGGGCACGCTTTTCGCTCAGGGCGGCGTCGACATCAACCGCATCGACGACGCGGTCACCACGATCGTCGAGCAGTTCCGCAAGCTCGCCGACGAGGAGGTTCCGGCCGACGAGCTCGAGAAGGCACGCGCGCTCGCGAAGGGACGCTTCGTGCTGCAGACGGAGAGCCCGAACGGGCTGCTGCTCTACGGCCTGCGCCGCGAGGTGCTCGAGGGCCGTGCCGCCGAGCCGACCGAGCTGCTCGCCGGGCTCGACGCGGTCACCGCCGCGGACGTGCAGCGCGTCGCGCAGGACGTCATCGGCGGCGAAGGCATGCGCCTTGCGCTGATCGGGCCGTTCGACGACGTAGAGCGGTTCGAGAAGCTGCTCGCTTAGCCGTGAACCGCGATCTGGACGCGCGCCACGCGTCCGGCTGCGAAGCAGATGCGCGCGCCGTCGGACGGATCGTTGCGGTCCGTCGGCCAGCGAAAGAGCCAGCACCCCGGGCTGCGATCGGGAGCACCCAGCGTCGCGGTGACCGCCGCGGGCGTGTCGCCGACCTGCACATGGGCGAGCGCGGCGCCGCACTCTTTCCCGGCTGCCGCTGCGATCACCCCCGGGATCGT
>DASZBP010000047.1:0-5868 GCA_035943915.1 Gaiellaceae bacterium
AACGTGCGATGGAAGGCAGTGTCGAAAACCGCGACGTGTTCTGCGTTCGGCATGAGCTGGCGCGCTTCCGCGATCGCCGTAACGGCCGGCGCGTTGTGAAGTGGCGCGAGCTCGACTAGTGACTCCAGCTCGGCGAATAGGGCAGCGTCGATAACCGTCGGCTCGAAGTGCTCGCCCCCGTGGACTATCCGGTGCCCGACTTCTGTGATCCCGATGGCGTCATCAAGGGCCTCGACGGCGCGCGAGCCCTCGCGGTCATCGACGATGCTGAGCTTGAGGCTGGTCGAGCCGGCGTTGACGACGAGGACGTCGCTCAGTGCGGCCACTTCCAGTCGCGGATCTCGGGGTCGTCATCCCCGTGGGCGCGGGTGTAAGCACGGGCGGCCAGGCGCCGCTCCTCCATGTGCTGGCGCAGGTGAGCAGCCTGCTCGGCCAGGCGAGGGACGCGGTCGATGACGTCTGTGACGAGGTGGAAGCGGTCGAGGTCGTTCAGCATCACCATGTCGAACGGGGTCGTGGTCGTCCCTTCCTCTTTGTAGCCGCGTACGTGCAGGTTGGCGTGATTGGCGCGACGGTAGGTAAGCCGGTGGATCAGCCAGGGGTAGCCGTGATATGCGAAGACGACCGGCTTTGAGTGTGTGAACAGGGAGTCGAACTCGGCGTCAGACATGCCGTGAGGGTGCTCTGTAGCGGACTCGAGACGCATCAGGTCGACGACGTTGACGACGCGCACCCTGAGCTCGGGCAGATGCTCACGCAGGAGCGAGACTGCCGCCAGCGTCTCGAGGGTCGGGATGTCGCCGCAGCACGCCATGACGACGTCGGGCTCGGTACCTTCGTCGTTCGAGGCCCAGTCCCAGATCCCAGCGCCGCGGGTGCAGTGGATGATCGCGTCGTCGATCGAGAGGTAGTCGAGGGCCGGTTGCTTGCCGGCGACGATCACGTTCACGCAGTTGCGCGAGCGCAAGCAGTGGTCCGCGACGGACAGCAACGTGTTCGCGTCCGGCGGCAGGTAGACGCGGATGACCTCGGCCTTCTTGTTGACGACGTGATCAATGAAGCCGGGGTCTTGGTGGGAGAACCCGTTGTGATCTTGCCGCCAGACGTGCGACGACAGCAGGTAGTTGAGCGAAGCGACCGGCCGCCGCCAGGGAATGTCGCGGGTCACCTTGAGCCACTTGGCGTGCTGGTTGAACATCGAATCGACTATGTGGATGAAGGCCTCGTAACAGTTGAACAGGCCATGGCGCCCCGTCAGGAGATAGCCCTCGAGCCAACCCTCGCATTGGTGCTCGGACAGGGTCTCCATCACCCGACCGTCGACTGCCAGGCCCTCGTCGGTGGCCTCGCGGCCGGAGTCCCAGGCGCGCGACGTCACGGTAAAGACGTCGCCGAGGCGGTTCGATGCGGTCTCGTCAGGACCGAAGAGGCGAAAGTTCTCTTGGTTCTGTCCGATGACGTCGCGGAGGAAGCCGCCAAGTACGCGGGTCGCCTCGCTCGAGGTACTTCCGGGTGCGTCGACGTCGACGGCGTAGTCGCGGAAGTCTGGGAGAACGAGGTCCTGGAGAAGCGCGCCGCCGTTGGCATGGGGGTTCGCGCTCATCCTGCGTTCGCCGGTTGGCGCGAGCGCGCGCAACTCGGGCCGCAGCCGACCGTCCTGGTCGAACAGCTCGGAGGGCCGGTAGCTCTGCAGCCATTCCTCGAGGATCTTTCGGTGGCCGGCATCTTCGCGCGCGGAGCCGACCGGGACCTGATGCGAGCGCCATGTTCCCTCGACCTGGAGGCCGTCGACCTCGCGCGGGCCTGTCCAACCCTTCGGCGAGCGGAGGATGAGCATCGGCCAGCGCGGCCGGCCGGACGTCTCGCCCCGGCGGGCGGCGTCTTGGAACGTGCGGATATCGTCGAGCGCCTCGTCGAGCGCGGCGGCGAAGCGCTGGTGCGCGTCGGCCGGCGGTTCGTCGAGCTCGCTGGTGACGAGCAGAGGGCGCCAGCCGTAGCCCTGGAAGAGCGCAACGAGCTCGCGCTCGGAGATACGCGCGAGCACGGTCGGGCTGGCGATCTTGTAACCGTTCAAGTGCAGGATCGGCAGGACGGCGCCGTCGGTGACCGCATTGAGGAACTTGTTCGAGTGCCAGCTTGTCGCCAGCGGGCCGGTCTCGGCCTCACCGTCGCCGACGACGCAGGCGACGAGGAGATCGGGGTTGTCGAAGGCCGCGCCGAAGGCGTGCGCGAGCGCATAGCCGAGCTCGCCGCCCTCGTGGATCGAGCCCGGCGTCTCCGGAGCGACGTGCGAGGGTATCCCGCCGGGGAACGAGAACTGGTGGAAGAGCGCACGCAGTCCTGCCTCGTCTTCCGAGATGTGCGGGTAGACCTCGGAGTAAGTGCCTTCGAGGTAGGCGTTGGCGACGAGGCCGGGGCCCCCGTGGCCCGGCCCGGTGATGTAGATCGCCGACAAGTCGCGCGCCTTGATCACACGGTTCAAGTGGGCGTAGATGAAGTTAAGACCTGGCGTCGTCCCGAAGTGGCCGAGCAAGCGCGGCTTGACGTGTTCAGCTTTGAGCGGCTCACGAAGAAGCGGGTTGTCGAGTAGGTAGATCTGCCCGACGGACAGATAGTTGGCCGCGCGCCAGTAGGCGTCCAACAGTCCAACTTCGTCCCGGTCGAGCGGCGGCGCGAGCTCGCTCAACGCCGCGTCTTCTCGAAGATCACGAGGACGCTCAACTGCTCGTAGCCAACGAACTTGTGTTTGGCTCCGGCGGGTACGAACACCGAGTGGCCCTCGCGTAAATTGACCTGGTGTCCTTCAACGTCGAGGGTGCCGCTGCCTTCGAGCACCACGTAGACCTCGTCGTCGGCGTGGGGCTGCTGGTGGTCTGGCTCCGGGGCGACGAGGACGTAGACACCGATCTCAAGTCCTTCAGACTCGTGGACGATCGGTAGCCGCCGTCGACAGCGGCGAGACGCTCCTTAACGCCTGCGATGTCGAAGGCGTGCGCGACGGCGAGCGCCTGTCCGAGCCCCGGCCCGGCTGCGGTCATCGGCCTGTTCGCTTCTGCTGGCGCATCCGTCCGTGCGGCGCGTACCGCGGCGAGGGGCGCGCGCCCCTCGCCGGAGGTGGTTGAGGACTTCATTTCACGCGCACGGTCAGCTTGAGGACGTTGTCTTCGCCGATCGTCTTGATGCCCTTCATGTAGTCCTCTCCGGGCTTGGTTGTGAAGTGGTAGACGCCGGCCCTGGTGAACGTGATCTTGCTAGACGAGCCCATGTGGCCGAGCATCGCCGGCGACGTTCCTTTGACGCCCATCATGCTTCCGCTGGCGAGGCGGGTGTAGGTGACTGCCGGTCCGCTGGTCTTGACCAGCTGGTGGGGCATCACGTCGTTGTTGGTGATTCTCACCGAGCGGCCGCGTACAAGTGCAAGCGTCTGCGTCACCCGAAAGGCGCCGCCGTTCAGTGACCACGAGTGGCAGCCACGGATCTGGTGGCGGATCACGATCGAGGCTTGGCTCGATGAGGCGGCGGGTGCGAACGCTGCGAAGACGCCGCCCAGGATGAGGAGAGTCAGTAGCGGAAGAGTGCGCTTGATCTTCATGGTGCTCCCTTGTTTGGTTATCTAAGTCTCCGGCCGTGCACGCTGGCGCCCATCCGCTAAGACACTGAACCCTGTCGCTCGCTTTCCGCGCCTTTGTTGCGGGTTAACCGCAACGCCTAGGCGCTGCTGGCTGATTCGGCGCCCACACGTGTCGCCGCAGAGACGAGGATCCATCTGCTGTGGCGGTGATGCGCGCGCAGGTGCTTTCGGATGACGGCGATGGCGCTGCGTGATGTTGGAGGGCGACGCCGGTGCATACTCTCCGCCGAGAGGTCCGCGAAGAAGGCAATCAGCGCGTCCGCATCTGCGCGCTCAGGTGCCCGCAAGCGCAGGGTCCCTCCGTCTCGAAGAATCACATCGACGACGTCCGTTCTCTCAGCGAGTGTCTCCACGCTTCGAGCGTGGCTGAGCGCCGACGACAGAGGCTCAGTGTCGGCCCTGACTTGGCTGCGGAGAAACCGCAGAGTCCGAAACCGGGATACGGCAAAACCGCAGAGTCCGCAACCGGGATGCGGGAAAACCGCAGCGAGTCTGTGATCGAACGCCGATGGTCACGTGCTCGGCGCGTCGTACGTTCAGTGCAGAAACCAACGACGACCGAGAGGAACTGAGATGAAGAAGTATCTGGAATGGGGCGGGATCGCTGCATCAATGGTGTTGATCGCTTTCGGCGTCGGCGCGATCGTTGTCGGCGTCAACGGACGCTCAACTGTGCATTCGAGCCTCACACAGGAGGCGATCGTCGGATCGCCGGACATGAACGCCACCGGGATCGCCGCCGAGGCCAAGAAGGCCGGACTGCCGGCCAGCATCAAGCTGCCGACCGTCGATGTTGCAGGCAAGGCGATCAACACTGGCTCGCGTGCCCGCGCGTTCGCCAGCTATATGCGCATTCACGCGCTCGAGGCGAGTGGCGGACTGACCTACGCGCAGATGCCGCGCTTCGCGACCAGTGACGGCAAGGGCACCAACGACACGACCAAGGCCCTGACGAGCGCGAGCGGGCAGCCGCTCGACAACCCGTTGCGCAATGTCTGGATCAGCGAGACCGCACTGTCGACTGCTCTGAACACCTCGTACATGGCGGAGCAGGTGGCGCTCTTCGGCATCGTCGTCGGCGTCGCTCTCCTGTTGAGCGGCATCGGCTTCCTGGTGCTGTCGCTCGGCGGAGCACTCCGCGGACGCGGCCTCATCGCCGCGAACGCCAAGCCTGCAGCGCGCGTCGAGCCCGCTGCGGTCTAAGTCGGCTCCACCTGACAGGCGAAGGCGGCCAGTGGCCGCCTTCGCCGCGTTGTCGAGCTAGTTCAGGCGCCCGCGCCGTCGTCGTCCAGCAGCCCTTGGCTGAGCGCGTAGCGCACGAGTTGTGCACGGGTCTTCAGGTGCAGCTTTTGCATGATGTGACTGCGGTGGGTCTCGGCGGTGCGGACGGAGATGTACAGCGTGCCGGCAATCTCCTGGTTGGTATGGCCGAGCGCCAGCAGGCGCAACACATCCCGTTCGCGGTCTGAGAGTGGGTCGGTGTCAGCGCGTTTGCGCTCGGCGGCCTCGGCCGACACCATGCGCGCGCCGAGCGCCGGGTGGACGTAGCTGCCGCCTGCGGCGACCTGCTGCACCGCCGTGACGAGGTCGGTGTCGGCGGCCTCTTTGAGAATGTAGCCGGACGCGCCGGCAGCGAACGCCTCGCGGACGTAGTGGGGGTCATCCTGCATCGAAAGGATGAGGACCTTCGTGTCAGGAGCGTCTTTGAGGACGTCGGGAATGGTCTCGATGCCGCTTTTGCCAGGCATGACGACATCAAGCAAGATGACGTCCGGTTTTTTGGCCCGAGCCTCGAAGATGGCGTGTTGTGAGTCGCCCGCCTCACCCACGACTTCGATGCCGTCGGCCGAGTCGAGGACGTGACGCAACCCACTCCTGACGACTGCATGGTCGTCAACCAGGACGACGCGGATGGTCATACCAGCGGCACCTTGGCGATCAGCGTCGTTCCTCCACCCGGACGCGACTCGATGGTCAGCTTGCCTCCGATTAGACCCAGCCGCTCGCGCATGCCGTCTAAACCCATCCCTTCACGCGCGGCCTCGACGTCAAAGCCACGGCCGTCGTCCTCGATCAGAGCGCTGATCAAATCTTGTCCGGCGGTGAGGACGATGCTGACGTGACGCGCCTGTGCGTGCTTGACGATGTTGGTCAGCGCCTCTTGCACCATTCGGTAAAGCGCGGTCTCGACCTCGCCCGAAAAACGCACGTCGCTTAGTTGCGCCTCAACATCGAGC
>DASZBP010000048.1:0-4664 GCA_035943915.1 Gaiellaceae bacterium
TGCAAGGCCCCGGCGAGAACGCCGGCGTGATCGACGTCGGCGGCGGCCTCGCCGTCGCGTTCAAGGTCGAGTCGCACAACCACCCATCCGCGGTCGAGCCGTTCCAGGGCGCCGCGACCGGCGTCGGCGGGATCCTGCGCGACATCATCGCGATGGGCGCACGCCCGATCGCGCTGCTCGACGGGCTGTGGTTCGGCGCACCCGACTGGCACTTCAAGCGCGCGGTCGCCGGTATCGGCCATTACGGGAACTGCGTCGGCGTCCCCACGGTCGGCGGCGCGACCGTCTTCGATCCCGCGTACGCGGCGAACCCGCTCGTCAACGCGATGTGCGTCGGCTTGCTGCCCACCGAGCGCGTGCTCAGCGCAAAGGCGCAGGGTGTCGGCAACCTGCTCGTGCTCTACGGCGCGTTCACCGGCCGCGACGGCATCGGCGGCGCGTCGGTGCTCGCGTCGCAGGATCTCGAAGGCTCCGACGAGAAGCGCCCGTCGGTCCAGATCGGCGACCCGTTCCGCGGCAAGGCGCTGATCGAGGTATCGCTCGAGCTCGTCGAGCGTGACCTCGTGCTATCGCTGCAGGACTGCGGGGCTGCAGGACTCGCATCGTCGCTCTCCGAGATGGCAAGGGACGTCGGCGTCGACGTCCACCTCGACCGCGTGCCGCTGCGCGAGCCCGACCTCGAGCCGTGGGAGATCATGATCTCCGAGTCGCAGGAGCGGATGGTCGCCGTCGTCGACCCCGCGCGACTCGACGACGTGCGCGCCGTGTGCGAGCGCTGGGAGCTGCCGTGCACGATCATCGGCGAGGTCACCGACCACGGCGAGCTGCGGGCTTTCCATCACGGCGAGATCGTCGGCGCGATCGCCGCGCAGCTGCTCACCGACGAGTGCCCGCGCTACGAGGTGCCGCAGCAAGCGCATCCCACCGAGCGCGCGGCCGTCGAGCCGATCAACGACGAGCCGAAGGACTGGATCTTCGAGCAGTACGACCACCTCGTCGGCTCACGCGCCATTCGCCGGCCCGGTGATGGAGCTGCGGTGCTGCGGCTCGACGAGACCCGCGCGCTGGCGGTTGCGCTGAAGGGGCCCGAGCCGGGCGAGCGCGACCCGTATGCGGCGGGGTTCGGCGCCGTCATGCGCGCGGCGGATGCGGTGCGCGAAGCAGGCGGCGAGCCGCTCGCGCTCACCGATTGCCTCAACTTCGGCAACCCGGAGAAAGCCGAGATCGGCTGGGAGCTCGCGCAGGCGATCGAGGGGATCTCGCAGGCAGCCGAGCAGCTCGGCATCCCGGTCGTGAGCGGCAACGTGTCGCTGTACAACGAGACCGGCGGCGCGCCGATCCCGCCCACGCCGGTCGTCGGCTGCGTCGGGTTGGTTCGTCTCTAGTGTGCGGCGTCTTCGGCGTTCGCGCGCCGAGCCGCGACGTTGCGCGGCTCGCGTACTTCGCTCTCTATGCGCTGCAGCATCGCGGCCAGGAGTCCGCAGGCATCGCCGTCAGCGAAGGCGGGCGACTCACCGCGCTGCGCGACCTCGGGCTCGTTCCGCAGGTGTTCGACGAGGGCGCCCTCGCCGGCCTGCGCGGCGAGTACGCGATCGGGCACACGCGCTACTCCACCACCGGCGGCAACGCCTGGGAGAACGCGCAGCCGCTGGTGCACCACGGACGCGTGCGCACCGTCGCACTGGGCCACAACGGCAACCTCGTCAACGCGGAAGAGCTGCGCGAAGTCGTCGGGAAGCCGCTTGCGTCGTCTTCCGACTCGGAGGTGATCGCGGCGCTGATCGCCGACGACGAGCAGCCGCTGGCGGACGCGATCGCGTCGGCGATGGCAAGGCTGGACGGCGCCGCGACGGTCGTCGGGCTCGTCGACGGCGTGCTCTTCGGCTTTCGCGACGCGCACGGGTTCCGCCCGCTCGTGCTCGGCCGCATCGGCGACGACCCCGTGCTCGCGAGCGAGACGTGCGCGCTCGACCTGATCGGCGCCGAGTTCGTGCGCGAGGTCGCGCCCGGCGAGCTGGTGCTGATCGACGACGCCGGCGTGCGCACGAAGAGCGTCCTCACACCGGAGCCCGCGCTCTGCATCTTCGAGTACTTCTATCTCGCTCGTCCCGACTCTCGGCTCGACGGCGTCGAGGTGCACGGCGCGCGTGTGCGCATGGGTGAGCGCCTCGCCGCAGAGTCGCCCGTGGAGGCCGACCTCGTGCTCCCGATCCCCGACTCCGGCACGCCGGCCGCGATCGGGTTCGCGCGCGCCACGGGCATCCCGTTCAGCGAAGGGCTGATCAAGAACCGCTACGTCGGGCGGACGTTCATCCAGCCCGACCAGGCGATGCGCGAGCAGGGCATTCGCATGAAGTTCAACCCGCTCGCGGAGGTGCGCGGCAAGCGTCTCGTGGTCGTCGACGACTCGATCGTGCGCGGCTCGACGACGCGGCAAATCGTGCAGATGCTCTTCGACGCCGGCGCGGCCGAGGTTCACGTGCGCGTCTCGTCGCCG
Organism: Gaiellaceae bacterium; assembly: GCA_035943915.1. Taxonomy (GTDB): domain Bacteria; phylum Actinomycetota; class Thermoleophilia; order Gaiellales; family Gaiellaceae; genus PALSA-600. Next base: position 2,498 of record DASZBP010000048.1, read on the forward strand.
CCGATCGTGTCACCGTGTTACTACGGCATCGACTTCGCGACCGAGGACGAGATGATCGCGGCTCACTCGACGGTCGAGGAAGTTCGCGCAGCGATCGGCGCGACGTCACTCGCGTACCTGTCGCTGGACGGGCTGCAGGAAGCGACCGACAGGCCCGCCTCGAAGCTGTGCCGCGCGTGCCTGACGCGCGAGTATCCGACGGCACGGCCCGCGGACGCGCGGAAGCTTCGGTTCGAGACCGTCCCGTGACCGACTGGGCAGCCTGGGCCGGCGGCTACGCCGACCCGGCGAGCTCACATGCGCGGCGCCTGCCGGTCGTGCAGAAACTCATCATGCGGGCTGTTGCCGAGCATCCGTCGGACGACCTGCGCGTGCTCAGCCTCTGCGCCGGCGACGGCCGCGACGTCCTCCCCGTCGCGCGGGAATGCGGTAAGCGGCTGCACGGGCGCCTGGTCGAGCTGACGCCCCAGCTCGCCGACACGGCGCGTTCATACGCAGAAGAGCACGGCCTCGAGTTCGAGGTCATGTGCGCGGATGCGGGGCGCTCCGAGGCGTACGCGGCCGACCTCGTCCTGCTCTGCGGCATCTTCGGCAACGTCGCCGACCGTGACGTACGCCGCACCGTCGGCGCGGCGGCGGCGCTCTGCAACGTCGACGGCTTCGTCGTGTGGACGCGCCACCGCTTCGCGCCCGACCTGACGCCGTCGATCCGGGAGTGGTTCGCAGAGGCCGGCTTCGAGGAGCTCGCGTTCGAGTCGCCCGGCCCGGACGACTTCGCGGTCGGCCTGCACCGCCGCGCCGAGCCGCTCTTCACGTTCACGCGCTAGACGAGGTCGCCGGCGCGCCCGTAGCGCACCGCGCGCCGTACCTGCCGTGGATCGAGTCCCTGCTCGAGCAGCGTCTGCCGCAGCTCGCTCTCTGCCGCGAGCTTCAGGAACAGCCAGACGAGCACTGCGATCGTGACGATCGATCCCTCCCCCATCATCACGATGCCGCTGAGATTGACGTCGCCCTTCGGCGTGATCCCCCACTGCGGAGCGTGCTTGTACACGGAATAGGGCATCGACGACGACCAGATGAAGATGTTGCCGAGGATCGCCTCGATCAGTCGCACCACTGCGATGTAGCCAAGCTTCATGCCCGTACCGAACCACTCCGGAGCGGGCAGCGTCTCGAGCACCGGCGACCACATCAGCGCGCCGCAGGTGAAGAAAAGGAGATGTTCGACTGCGTGCACCGAGTTGTGATGCAGTGCGGCGTCGTAGAGAAACGGCGCATGCCAGATGTACAGGTCGAAAGCCCAGAGCGGTAGCGCGACGAACGGGTGCGTGAGGACGCGCAGCTTGTCGACGACAGGCCATGCCAGCACAGGGCGCAGCATCGGCCCCGTCAGGCCAAGCACGAAACAGAGCGGCGCGAGGTCGCCGATGATGACGTGCTGCAGCATGTGGACGAAGAAGAAGTGCTCTTCGCCGAGCGCGTCGATCGGCGAGTTGAGCGCGAGGACGGTCAGTGCGATTCCGGTCCAGAACGCAACCTGGCGCCAGCGCGGCACCGGCTGGCCGCGCCGGGACAGCGTCCGGGAACGGCGGAGATACAGAACGGCGACGACGACCGTGGGGACGATTTGCAGTGGCTCGAAGCTCCACGGCGTCAACAGCGACGGCGATCCCACGGCCTTGGAAGACTAGACAGGTGCGCCTCTTCCACTACCACCTCGTCACCTCGAAGCTCCGGGACGTCGAAGCCCGCTACCTCGGCAAGCTGCGGTTCCACCTGGTCGCCCGCTACGGGCGCGTGGGCGACGAGCACGTCGCGGTCGAGCCCGGCATCCCGTGGGAGCAGCTCGACCACGACGGGTTCAAGCTGCGGCTATCCGAGCTCGAGCGCGGCTCGCTGAACGTCGTCGTCCAGCCCGGCCACTGGGAGATCCCGCGCGTCGACCATCTCGGCGTCGCGCTCGACGAGGACGAGTTCCAGGCGGTCCTCGGCCGCGCGATGCAGTGGAACCTGCGCGTGCAGGAGCACGGAGGGCGACGGACGTTCGTGGCGACGAACGCGGGCTACCGCCTCGAGATTCATCCGCCGCGCGAGTGGATCGACGACCTGCTCGCGCACGAGGACGACCTGCAGCTCTCCGAGCTCCACCTGCGCGCCGACGACCCGG
>DASZBP010000049.1:0-4805 GCA_035943915.1 Gaiellaceae bacterium
CGGCGAGCGCGATCCCCACCTGGACGACGGGCATGATCGTCGCCGGGTCGCCTGGCGCCACGAACTGCTTCCGCGCGCGCAGGAGCGCAACGAGCACGATCAGGTGCGCGACCGCCTCTTCGACGTCGAGGCCCTTCACCAGGTGCATGACCGCGGAGGCGATCACGACGCCGACCGCGAGCTGCCAGGCCCGGTGCTTGCGCCGAGCGAGGCCGAGCGACAGCCAGATCAGGCCGATGCCGAGCGCCAGCGCCAGCGTCCGCGCCGCGATGGCGAGACCGGGCGGCAGAACCCCGTCGACCAGCCGGACACGGTCGGCGAACTCCGGCGTCAGAGCCGAGATGATCGAGATGAGGCCCGCGGCGACGGCCAGGAAGGCGAGGAGCGTCGGCGTGAGGCGGCGCACAGGCATACCGTACTCCTGCCCGATGAGCGCGGGATTAACGCCCGTGCAGAACGGTGCGGAGCTCGTCTTCCTTGCCGGTCTGCAGGATGGCGAGCACCTGGTCACCGGCCTCGAGCCTGGTCTCCGGCTCGGCGATCTCCGCCTTGCCGTCGCGGACGACGGAGATGAGGCGCGCGCCCTCCGGCAGCTTGACGGTGCCGATCGTCTTCCCCTCGCAGGCGCTGCCCTTGTCGACGCTCAGCTCGACGATCTCGAGGTTCTCCTTGCGCAGCTCCAGCAGGTGAATCAGCCCGTGCTCCGGCACCTCGTGCTCGATGAGCGCCATGATCGAGGCGGTCGCCGACACGGTCGGCGAGATGCCGAGCAGGTCGAAGTACGGCTGGTTGCGCGGGTCGTTGATGCGCGCGATGACCTTGTCGACGCCGTACTTCTCGCGGGCGAGCTGGCAGATGACGATGTTGTCCTCGTCGTCACCGGTCGCTGCGATGACGATGTCCGGCGGCCGCTTGATGCCGGCGCGCTCGAGCACGAACAGCTCGGTCGCGTCGCCGCGCAGGACCTGATGCTCGAACTCGGCCTCGAGCTTGTCGTAGCGGTACGCGCGCTGCTCGATCAGCGTCACCTCGTTGCCGGTGCGCAGCAGCGAGCGCATGAGGTTCGCGCCGACCTTGCCGCCGCCTGCGATAAGGGCGTACATCAGGTTGCCGCCGTTTCTTCCACCGCGCGCACCGCTTCGACGAGCGTCTCGATCGCGGACGACGTCGGGCAGACGACGCGCATGCCGCGCGTGGCGTAGAACTGCGCGCGCGCCGGGTCGAGGACGCGGATCACGACGCTCGGCACCTGGAAGCGCTTCTGCGCGACCTGGCCGATGACGATGTTCGAGTTGTCGCCGTCCGTGGTCACGACGACCGCGTCGGCCTCTTCGATCCCCGCCTCGCGGAGCAGCTGCAGATCCATCCCGTGGCCGACGAGGAACCCGCCCGTCCAGTGCTCGCCGAGACGGCCGAGCGCGTCCTCGTTCTCGTCGAGCGCGGTGACTTCCCAGCCGGAGCTGTTCAGCTGCAGCGCGACGCTGGAGCCAACACGACCACACCCGATGACGATTGCCTTCACGGCGGCCAGCGTAGCTCAGTGGTCCGTGCTGATCATCGAGACCGACGTCGAGTGGCTCGGTCCCGGCGGCGGATCCTCCCAGAGCCGCTCGACCTTCTTGGCGGCCTCGAGGATGAGCCCCGCGTCGAAGGACGTCCTCGTCTCCGCGAGCCCGTGCGCCGGCCACGCGCACACGATGTCGATCGCGCCGGGGGGCGGCAGCGGCCAGCACCAGAACGACGTGACCCAGCGGCCGTCGCTACCGCTGCCGCTCTGCGGCATCATCGTGCGGTCGCCTCCGCGGTCGAACCCGTGCAGCGCCTCGGCGCTCGTGCCGTCGGCGAAGACGAGCGCGAGGCGCACGACGTCGTTCGCGTCCTGGCCGTGATGATGGTTGAACGGGTCGTAGAGGGGTCGACGACCCTCGTCCGGCGCCCGGACGACCAGGTTCACGCCGACCTCGAAACCGTCGGAGAACACCTGAATAGGGCCGAGGACGAGCGCGGCCCGGTCATTCCGTGCCACGGCGAGCGCGAGCGGCACGCCGACCGGCAGCTCCGCCCGCGACGCGGCCAGCCGCGGGTCGCGGGCCGACCGCGGCGGCGTCGGCGGGTCGGGAAGCTCCCGGAAGAAGCTCATCCCGACAGGCTAGGACGCGGCCAGCTCCTCGTCCAGCACGGCCTGCGGGAACGCGACGATCAGGACCTCGCTCGGCGCCTTGCGGAGCACGTAGTCGACTGTCGGTGAGAAGAACCGCGACTGCCGCCGCCAGCGAGGCGCCGAGCCGAGCACGATCAGGTCGGCGCCGAGCAGGACGGCGTGTTCGACGATCGCGTGGCCGATCGCGCGCGTGCGCACGATCTCCCCGTCGACCTTGACGTCATGCTCCGCGCCGAGCAGCCGCGCTTCGGCGAGCGACGCCTCGGCACGCTCCTCCGCGTCGAACATCTCCGCGTCGAGCGGCAGGTCGAGCGGCACGGGAATCGCGTGCAGCGCGAACACCTCCGCCCCATGCTCCTCGGCGAGCTTCACGGCGGTGGCGACCATCTCCTCGCCGATCACGCCGAGCTTCATCGGCACGAGGATGCGCGTGAAGCGGACGCCGGCGCGGTGCGGCAGCTCGTCGAGCGCGCGCACGCGCTCCATCAGGCCCTCGCCGCGCGAACGGCGCACCGCGATGTAGATGACGATGCCGCCGAGCAGCCACGCGGGGCCGGCGAAGCGCGCGCCGGGGTGCGTCGCCATCGCGACCAGCCAGATGGCGAACGTCAGGATCGAGCCGACGATGGCGGGCAGCGGTATGTCGTGCTTTCCGATCCGCACGTCGAACGGCGCGCGGTACGGGCGCGGCAAATCGGGCTCCGATACGCGCAGCTTGATCACCGCGAGCTGTGCCGCTGTGAATGCGAGCAGCACACCGAAGGAGTAGAGGCTCGCGAGGAACGTGACGTCATGCCCGTGCACCTCGGTGAACGCGACGAACGCCGACGAGATCAACGCAGCGGAAAGGATCGCCCACGGCGAGACGTGCGCCCTGCGGCTCAGCCGGCCGAACGCGCGCGGGAGCTGGCCGTGCTCGCCGAGCGAGTACGCGAGCCGCGAGAATCCGGAGACGGACGTCGTGATCGCGGCGAGCAGGATGAGCGCGCCCGTCGCGCCCACATCGAAGCGCAGGACGTCGCCGATCGGGAACGGCAGCTCGCTGCGGATACGCGCCGCGATGCCGAGCAGCGGCGCATGCAGCCAGCGTGTCCCGAGCTCCGTGTGCGGCCCGGGGAACGCCGACACCGCGACCGCTGCGATCAGCACGGACGTCGTCACCACGGTCGCAATACCGCTGAATACCGACCGCGGCAGGTCGACGCCCGGCCGGCGCGCCTCCTCGGCGAGGTTCGCGACCGTCTCGAGGCCGGTGAAGGCGAGCATCGCGAGCGGCAGAGCGAACGCGATGTCGTGCCAGCTGGGATGGTGGCCGAGCGACATCCCGTGCGTCAGCGTGTGCGTCGAGAAGACGAGCGAGAATCCGAGGACGACGAGCAGCACCTGCGTCAGCAGGTCGAGCGCCGGCACGACGAACGTGATCGCGTACAGCGACGGCCGCCGGAAGACGCGCACGCTCGCGACGAAGAGGATCGCCCCGATTCCCACGATGATGTCCCACGGCCGTCGGTCGAGCGTCGCGCTCTGCACTGCGCCGGCGAGGTAATGCGGCAGGAACAGCGCCGAGAGCGCGATGACGATCAGGTAGTCGAGAAACAGCGCCCAGCCGGTGAGGAAGCCCATGAAGTCGTTCGACGCGCGCCGCACGAACGTCGCGGCACCTCCCGTCTCCGGCAGCGCCGCCGTCCCCTCGGCGTACGAGAGCGAGACGATCAGGAACACGACGCCGACGATCAGCAGGACGAGCGGCGTGAAGCCGAGCGCACGCGTCGCGAGCACGCCGAGCGCGAAGTAGATCGACGAGGCGATCTCGCCGTACGCGATCGAGTAGAGGGCGCGCGCGTCGAGCTCGCGCTTCAGCCCCGGCAGCTTCCTAGCCAAGACGCCTCCGCATCAGCCACAGGCGGCCGCTGCCCGCGGCAGCGAACAGCGCGCCGATCACCATTCCGGAGGTCCCGCCGTGGACGGCGCCGATCACGAAGATGACCAGGCCGAGCAGGATCGTGAGCGCCGCGAGCGAGATCGTCAGCATCCTCATGCCGCCCTCCGGCCCGCGGCGACCATCACACGGCACGGTGCGTTCTTGAGGACGAAATCGACCGTGTGCCCGAAGAGCTGCTTGTGCTTCCCGCGCGGCGCACCGAGCACGATGATCTCCGCGCCGCGACGCTCAGCCTCCTCGACGATCGCGCGGCCTGCGTGCCGTGACCGCACGACGCGCTCCACCGAGCGCACGCCGTACGACTCGGCGATCGACGCCGCTTCGTCGAGCAGCAGGTTCGCCTCCTCGAGCTGCTGGGACAGATCGGCGTCGAGCGGCAGCTCGAGCGGCAGCACGACGACGCGAAGCAGGACGATGCGGCCGGCGCGCTCCGTCGCGAGTTGCGACGCGACCTCGACCGCCTCGCGCGAGCCGGCGCCGGCGACGATCGGCACGAGGATCGAGCGGTACTCCAGCGCGAGCGCCGGCCCGAGCGGCACGGGCGCGCGCGCAGTCGCCCGCAGGGTGAGCTTCTGCTTTCGCCGGTACAGCGGATAGAAGACGAAGCCGACCGCGAGCCACGCAAGGCCGGCCCAGCGCGGGCCGGGCTTCTGGATGACGACGTCGAGCCACGCGAGGAACGTGCCGAGCCCGCCAAGGATC
>DASZBP010000050.1:0-11457 GCA_035943915.1 Gaiellaceae bacterium
CAGCAGCAGGCAAAAGAGCTTGACCGCGAGAGCGTCCGCGCAGCCGCCGAGCGGCTTCGCGACGAGCGCGCCGACACTTTGGCCGACACCGAGAAGCTCGTCGCAGCCACCTATGTCAGCTACGCGAACCAGCTTCTCGCCGGCGATGTGAAGGTGAACCCGAACCACATCGTCAAGCTGTTCCAGCTACGCGAGCGGATCTGGGGCCTGCAAGACGAAGAGGCAGACGATCAGTTCGACACAGTCGCGAAACAGCCCGATCCGCTCGACCCGACCGAACGCAAGCTGCAGGTCTTGCGCGCCCTCGGCGAGGCTGGCGTCCTCGACCGACTCCTCGAGCGGCACGATCAGCCCGATCGTCGTGACGCCGACGGCCAAAGCGAGGAGTGCGCATGAGCAGCCCGCTCAGGGGCGCCGATCGCCAGGCGATCGAGGAGCTCTATTCTTTCTTCGCGCCGCCAAGGGTTCGCTACAGCCCCCTCATACCGACGCCGACACAGGAAGCGTTTCTGATGCTCAGCGCATACGAGGCCTTCTACGGTGGCGCGGCCGGAGGCGGCAAGACGGCCGCACTCTTGATGAGCGCCCTCCAATACGCCGACGTTCCCGGCTACCACGCACTCCTCCTGCGACCCAGCCTCACGGAGTTAGCGCTTCCCGGCAACCTGATCGATCTGTCCCATGACTGGCTTGCAGCGACCAAGGCCTCCTGGAACGCAGAAATGAACCAGTGGCGTTTTCCCGGCCGAACGCGAAGCGGAGCCGGCGGCGCAACGCTCACCTTCGGCTACCTCCGAGACGACGGCGACGTCGCCCGCTACGCCGGAACCTCCTTCTCCTACCTCGGCTTCGACGAGCTCACACGATTCCCCGAACTGCACTACCGGCGCATGCAGCGCGTCCTCCGTCAACCAACAGGCATGCAACGCGGCGACCCCGCCCCGGACGGAACCTGCCTCGCCGACGTTCCCGCTCGCCTCCGCGCAGCCAGCAACCCCGGACTCGATCACCACGAATGGGTACGAGCACGCTTCGTCGACCCAAACACCAGGCCCGATGACGTCGTCTATCTGCCCTGCCGGCGGACCGACAACCCCCACCTCGACCATGACGCCTACAGCAAATCGCTGGTCGATCTCCCCGCCGCTGAACGGGAACGGCTCATGAACGGCAACTGGGACATCGCAAACGACGGCGAACTGTTCAAGCGAGACTGGTTCTCGATCATCGAGCCAGCCGACGTCCCAGCCGCCACGAAAGCAGTCCGCTACTGGGACCTCGCGGCGACCGAACCGTCCGCCGGAAACCCCAACCCCGATTGGACCGTCGGTCTCCGGCTCGATCTTCACCCGGAAACCGGTGTCTTCTACATCACCGACATCGTCCGCGTCCGCGAAGCAGCCGGCGCCATCGAGGAGCTCGTCGCCGCGACCGCCGAAGCCGACGGGCCCGCAGTACAGATCGTGATCGAACAAGAGGGCGGCTCCTCCGGCAAAGCCGTCACCGACCGCTACCACAGCCACATCCTGCGCGGCTACGCAAGCAGCAGTGACCGACCCAGCGGCGCAAAAGACGTCCGTGCCCGCCCCGTCGCCGCCGCCGCCGAAAACGGACTCCTCCGACTCGCCCGCGGCCGCAACACCAACCCGTTCCTCGACGAACTAACAGCATTCCCGCACGGCGAACACGACGACTGCGTCGACGCGCTCGCCGGAGCCCACAGCCACCTCGCAAGCTACAGCGGAAACCTTAGCGCCAGCTGCGGATTCGTCTCCGGGCCGCTCGACGGCCTGCGGTCGGGACCCGGATTTTTCGATGGGCATCTCTAACGCACGGACCGGCCACTGCGGCCGTCGTCGCGCCGCTAGGGGAGACCGTCGATCGTCGGCCCGTACGGCGAGCAGCCACTTCCCAGGCGACGCCGTGCGGGACTTGCCGGGACGCACCTGAGTCTGCCTGTGAACCGCGCTGACCCTGCGGTCGTTCGGCGTCGTCCATGTTCAAGTCAGAGCACGTAGGTGCCGCGCCCAGCAGTTCTTCGCGTCGATCGCCCTCTACCCGGTGAAGATCACGCCCACCTGGGTGCGCGTCCTCAGCAAGGTCAACCCGCTCTCGTACGAGGTGGACGCGCTGCGCGGGCTCCTGATCGGGACGCGTGCGAACCTCTGGATCGACTTCGGTGTCCTGTTGGCTGCCGTGGGCCTGGGCGTCGCCGCGGCGTCCTCGCTGATCAACAGGCTCGCTCGCTAGTCCTTCGTCGTCAGGTCGTAGAGCGTCGTCCCGCCGGCAGCCACGGCCTTGAAGGTCGAGGTGACTCACGACTCGATCGCGCTCGAGTTCGAGCCGGAGCCGCCCGGCCTGCCGCCGAAGCCACCGCCACCGCCGCCGAAGCCGGCGCCGGCGCCGGCGATGAAGTAGTGAATCTTTCCCTGCTGTAAAGGCAGCCTGCAAAAGGCCGCTATTCCGGCCCGATGCTTGGTTAGCGCGTGAGAGAGGCGGGGAGGTGCTCCCCGTCACCTAACGAGAGGTCTTACAGATGCCTGAGCTTACGAACTTGGAATCGAAACTTGGCGAGGTAGTTGGGCTCGCAATGGCGGCACGAGCAGCAACGAAGAAGGTCTCGGCACTCGCACGCAAAGAGAAAAACAGTGGACTCGTTGCAACGCTCGCGAAGATGAACGAGGAGGCGAAAGAAGCCGAGCAACGCGGACGCGCTGCCGCCGACGCCTTCGAGGGGAAGAAGTCAGCGATCCTCAAGGAGGCGCGCGAGGTCAAGAAAAAGGGCGCGGAGATGATGAGCATCTATCTCGACAGTGACTCCGACGCGCTAGACGGTCTTGAGTTTCTAACGATGGCAGAAGCAGGCGAAGTTGGGCATTGGGAGATCCTCGCCCGCTTCAACAGGCGCGCTCGCCATTCAGAAATCGCGGAACTCGTCTCATGGGGTTTGCCGATTCAGAAACGCCACCTCACAGACGTGCGCGCCTCATCACTGCAGATCGTCGATCAGGAAGACCCAGGCGCAGAGGCTTAGCCCCTCCCGCGAACACCCAAATTGATGCGGTCGAGCCTCCAAACTCCACGATGAGCGGGTTGTCAACTCGGTGATTGGAGGCCCGGAGTCGGTGCGTGCCGTTGCGCCTGGAGCGGTCGCCTCCCAGGTATCGCTGAAACGGTTGCCGCACCAGGCATCACAGCAACACCGGAAAGGCGCTCACGCCGACCGACTCGACAACGGCGGATACCGCGGATCGCAAACACGTGGTGCCCGGCTCGCACCGAGGTACAGGGTCGTTAGCGAGGCAGTCAGGACGAGCGCCTTCTTCTAGAGCGACACGGCGGCTGCATCTCCCGCGTCGACGCGCGTCCTGCCGCTCTGCGCAATGGCGCTCAGTGCAGAACTGTGGCCGCCTTGCCTTGGCCAGCGAAGTGCGCGATGACAGACACCGGGCTCGTCGGGCTGGACACAACCCTTCGCCAGTTCCCCGGCGCATGTAAGTGACAGAACAGCGGCCGGTCAAACTGCAAGCGGCACACGCGCACTCACGGTCTGCGTAGCGTTTGCTCGCTCGCTCTTCCAACAATCGGAGAGGGCATCGACGATCAGCAATCCTCGTCCGCGCTCGCCCTCCTCGGAGGGCTCTCTCATCACGGGCGTTCTTCCCTCGTCGGGGGCAGAGACTGCGAGCAACACAGCATCGGGCTCGACGCTGATCGTTACTTCAATGCTTTCAGCGGCTGCCGAATGCTCCACGGCGTTTGCCGCAAGTTCATGCGCGACCGTCACGACCCGGGCGAGGTCGTCGCCGCTTGCACCGGTGGCGGCGACGGCACTTCGAACCGCCTCACGGATGTCGACAAGCGACGCGAGCGACGCAGGAAAGACGAGTGATTGCCGTGCGACGTTCTCCATAACCCCTTGCGGTCGAGGTGCACGTGCTCTCCTTGACCAAACGGCGCTCCCGGAGAACGCGATACGCCGCGTGCCTCAGGCGGCGATAATTTCGCCGCGCCGGCCGTGCTCGACCACAGCGTCACGAGAGCTCTGGGGCCAAACGGCTTGGCAAGCACGGCGACGGCTTCCGTCTCCCGCGCCTCAAGCTCACCGGAATCGTGAGGCGGTCAAGGCGATCACCCAGACCTCCGTGCGCTGTACACCCGCCGGCGGCGTCGCCGGAACCGCACAGCCACGGGGGAGATCGCCGTCGCCGACTCCGGCGCGGGCATCGCCGCCGAAGACCTCCCTCGCGCCTTCGAGCGCTTCTTCCTCTACCGACGCTATGGCAAGGACCGCCCCGTTGGGACCGGCCTCGGGCTGGAGATCGTGCGCGAGCTCGTCCGCCCGAGGGCGGCGACGTCGAGCTGGAGAGCCGGATCGGCAACGGCACGGTGTTCCGGATCAGGCTCGATCGTCCGGACGCATGACGCTTCAGTGCGAGAGCAAGTAGTAGAAAGCGCATTGACCACCGAGCCGCGTTAAAGGTTCGATCTGAATTGTCAGTTTAGAAAACACTCTAGAAGAGCCAGCCGTTCGCGGAACGCCGATGACGTCCGAACGGAACGCTGCTTCTACGCTCCTTCTGCGCGTCGGAGGAGTTGATAGCGGCTGCCGCGCTCGCACGGCGTTTCCTAAACCGCGTGCACAAGTTCGATTCTTGTCGGGGGCATCGATGGAACGCGCTGCTCCCAACTGCTTTCTCGCAATGCGGGCGGCAGGGAGAGGATCGACCGTCAGCCGCGGTGGGTGCTGTTGGCGCGCCGCACTCGGGCATAGCTAGGCGGGTTCGCCGATGCACGCGGTGATTGACACCGCGAGCAAGTAGGGCGGCCGTCGCTACGCTCGGCCGGATCGTCTGCTGTGCCCGCTGGCGCCGTCGTGGCGCCGATGTGCGCGTCGCACGTGCGAGAGCAGGCGCTCGACCTCCTCGCCAGCTGGACGGCGACGGCCGACGCGGCGTCACAGGCTCGTCAGGAGCTGCGCGCGTCCACCTGATTTGCCTGCCAGCCTCCCGCGACCCTCACGACACGAAGCGACGCGGCCTGGCCGACGGCCAGGGCCGACGCCGGCGCGGTCGCGCCGTTCAGCGTGATCTGCGTCTTCGCCGTGAGCGCAACCGTGAGAGCCTGTCCCTGGAGGTTCGTGTCGTGCGGCCCCGTCGCGGTCACCTGAAGCGTGACGGTGGTCGGCGACACGGCGGTGAGCGCGCCCGCGACGTACCTGCCCACGGGCGGCGGAGTCGCCGCCGGCACGGGATACTCCGGCAGGATCAGCGGCCGCCGCGGCGGCTGCGAGAAGTCGAAGTCCTTGGTGAGGTTGCCCAGGATGCGCACGTTCTCGCGCACGTCGGGGCGCGGGTCGGGACGGCCGTCCGTCTTCGGGTTCAGGCGCTGGCCGTGCAGGAAGTCGTCCTCCACGAACTTGACGTAGGCGTCGAAGCTGAGCGTCTGGTGGTCGACGTAGCCCTTGCGCGCATACGCGCTGATCACGAGACCCGGCACACGGAGGCCATACCCGTTTTCGTCGACGGCGGTAGGCATCACGTGGTCGTAGAACCCACCCCAGTCGTCCCACGCCAGGAAGATCGCGGTCGACCGCCACTCCGGCCCTCGCATGACCGCGTTGATCAAACCGGTGACGTAGTCCTGGCCGACGGACACGGAGGCGGGAGGATGCTCGCTGACCGCGCCCGCGGGATCGACCCACGAGACCGACGGCAGGTGGCCCTTGCGTGCGTCCTCGTAGAAGTCGTGGATCGGCTGGATGTTTCCGAGCTGGCCGTCCTGCGCGACCGTGTCGAAGTAGGGAAGCGGGTTCCAGATCCCGGGCGTCTTCGCGTTCTGAGGCAGCGCCTTGCAGGTCATCTCGTCGTCCGAGCAGTCGGGCTGCGTCCCCGGGAAGACGAAGTAGCCCCAGCTGACCCGCTGCTTGTGCAGGATGTACGTGAGGTCGGTCCACGCATAGTCCGGTCGCAGGCCGCCCTTGTCCTGGAAGTCCGGCGGGTTGCCGGGGCTCTGGAGCGCGTTCGTGCAGCTCATCGGATCATCCTTGACGCTGCAGTGCGCTGACCACTCGGAGACCATGAACAGGTGCGCCGGCAGGCTCCAGGAAGCGTTCGGCTCGAACATGTGGTCCTGCAGCACGAAGTTGCGTGCGTAGGCCCAGTAGTTCGGTATCTCCTGTGCGGTGTGGTAGCCCATCACGTCGACGGTGCCCGTCCCGCAGTTCGGGTTGTTCGGGTCGACGCAGCCCTTCTTCGCATGCTCGGCTTGCGCGATGAAGCCGTCCATCTTCCCGCCGTCGATGTCCGCGGCGGCGTTCACCTCGCCGTGCGGGCCGCCTCCGTTCACATCGTTCGTGTCGTGGTACGGCCGCGTGCATGTGCCGCGCTGCGGGTCGGGGACGCAGACGGTCGGGACGCCGTTCAGCATCGGGATGCCGTCCGCGCCGGGGTACGTCCCGAAGTAGGAGTCGAAGCTCCGGTTCTCCTGCATGATCACGATGACGTGCTTGATCTTGTGAATGCCGGTCGCGGCCGGCGGCGGCGTTGGTTTCTTCGCGCTCGCGACGGCCGCTCCGGTGAGAGACGCGACAGCGAGCAGCACGACGATGAGGTGGCGCTTCATCACACACACGTATTACCCCTTTCGCGGTAAGCGCGCACCGGCGCCGATGTAAAGGTGCGTAAGACGTTGCGGTCGTGCGTGAGAGCCGCATCCGCGAGCAACCTGTGGGGTCGCTCTAACTCGATTTTCGGCTCTGGGCGGGAGGCTGGAGAGGTCGAATGCGCTGCCTTACGTGAACAACCTCGAGACCGTTCGTTCATGCCGTGGTGCGCGTATTCGGAATCAAACGCGGCGGAGCCGTTGACGAGGATGTCGAGGCCGTCCGCTTGCTTGCGTGCGTTGACAGCGCTCGCCAGATCTCCTTCAAGGAAGGTCGCATTCCAGTCGAGTTCACCGGTCAGTGTCCGCGACGCGAGTGCGTGAGTCCTATTCTCGCCGTGGGCATCGAGTCACACCGCCTCGCGACGCCGAAACGCACCGCGGACAACCAGCAGAAGCGGCAACAGCGCCAGGAGCGCCACGTATGGGGCGACCGTTTGCGTGTGCTCCGATCTGCCCTCCCGGATCGTCTGCCCGTGGCCGACGGCCGAACGTTCGGCGGCTGCGGCGGCCGCGAGCTGTCGCTCCCCAAATGCCCGCCCTCGACCGGCGGTGGCGAGCGCGTCCACGGCCGCGCCGCTCGCGCGATCCTCGTGGTATCCAACCTCGGGCTTGCCGTTGTCGTAGACACGCTCGCCCGTCTGCCAGACGTGGACGAGGACGAGACTGACCCCGGGCCCGGTTGCGAGCGAGCGGGCGACGGCACGCGCGTCGAACGGCTGGGTCTCGGCGTCGGTGAGGACGACGACCAACCGCCTGCGCGCGCGCGGCACGAAGTAATTCTGTGTCCCGACCGCGCCGACCGCACCGAGACTCGAAGCGACGACATCGGTGTTCTCCGGCGGTGGCTGCTCGATCGTGACCGCGTGCTCCACCGTCTGATCGAACACGCCAATGTCCGGGTCAGGGAGCAGGCTCGGAAGGACGCGGTCGGTCATGATCGCGACACCCGCCGGAACGTCTGCGATCGCAGCGCGCAGGGCGATCGCCTCACGCTTCGCCCGAACCAGCCGGGCGGCGCCGGTCGGGCTCAACGCAGCGAGCATTGATCGCGAGATGTCGATGACGAACATCGCCTGAGCATCGACCCGGACGACGGCCGTGGTGCGCGTGCGGATCGCGGGCTGCGCCGCAGAGGCCGCAAGGAGGGCGATGATCGCGACGAGAGCGGCAACGGTCGACGCGACCGCTGCACGCGGCGGCTCGGGTAGACGAAGCGCCTCACGCACGAGACGCACCCGGCGTGATGAGAGGGCGAGCGCACCTACGGGAAGTGCCGCCGCGAGCACGACGAGGGCCGCCGACGGGGTCAGGAAGACGAGCGAGCCGAGTGTCATCAGTACCCCGAGCCTGGCTGCGCGCCGCCTGCGCCCTTGTGCCCCTTCGCGGGACCGGCCGACGACCCGTTCGACCCGGTACGCGTTCCCTTCGCCCGGAGGTACCGCAGGAGCAACTCGAGGTCGAGCTTCGCGTTCGTGTTCGCGGAGTCGTCGAGCACTGCGCTCTGGAAAGCCGCGACCGCCTGGTTCGGCGATGCCGGCGCACCCGGCCCTTGTCGCCGCGTGTCCATGTACGCGAGGATTCCGAGCATCACCTCGGCGTCCGAGTTCCGCTCGGGATCGGGGCCCGAACCGAGACCACTGAGGACGGTCTCGAGCGCGCCGCGCTGCTGAGACTCGATGTACCCGTTGTCGAGCCCATTGCCGGCCGCGCGCACATGGAAGAACCGCTTCGTGGCGGAACGCAGCGCAAGCTGATCGCCGATGCCGAGGATGCGGCGCGCCGGGTCGAACGGCAGCACAGTGTCGGCACGCCAGGTCGCGGACGCGGGCGACTCCGCGAACCGCGCGTCACCCCGCGTGAGCGCCGAGCGCCATGCGGACACGTCGGCGGCGAGGAGGCTCGCGACGACTGCTGCGGCGAGCAGCAGGACCGCGGCGACGATCCACCGCGGCCTCACGCGACCTCACCCCACGACAGTCGTGCGGCCCAAAGCTCGTAAGCCGCGATCAGCGCGGCCGCTGCCACGACGAGGAGAACGCAGAGCGTTGGGAAGCTCGTAGCCGGTGCTCCGACGGCGGCATTTGTCGACGCGAGACCGGCGGGGATGATCGAGCTTGCACGCCCGATCATCCCTTTGAACCGCGCGACATCGCTCGGGGCGGGATTGAGAGCGATGATCCGCAGTCGCATTCCCTCGACCCGATACTCGTTGAGCACGGTGTTGAGGCGCTGCAGGTCGTTCGGGTCGTCGGCGAGGTCGCTGATCAACACGACCGCCGGATGTCGCGTGTGGCTTTGCAGCTCGATCGTCCGCGCGAGGTCCAACCCGCGCGAGATCTCCGTGCCGCTCGTGAATGTCGCGCTCCACGGATTCACCGCGAACGTCACCTGCCGGCCGACCGGAACGTGCGCCGGCACAGCGAAGTAGCGCGCGAGCGGCGCAAGGGCTGAAGCGGGCGTGCCCGGAGGCAGCGCCTCGTACGCGTCGTTCGAGAAGACGACCAGGCCGTAGCGGCCGCCGCGCGCGACGAGTTGCCGAATCGTCTCGTTGATCCGCGAGTACGTGTCCTGCGTGATGCTCGCGGAGAGGTCGAGCACGACAATCCCTCCCGACTGCGGTGCGAGGATCGGCTGCTGGTCGGCCTTCGGGTGCAACAGCGACAGCCCGGCGGCGAGCACGAGCGCCGCCGCGGTGACGCCGATGGCGCTGCGCACGAGCCGTGTGCGCCCGGCACTGCCCTCGAGCGCGCGCGTGCCGGTGTACTGGATCGCCTTCATCACCTCACGCCCACGCTCGACTCGACTTCCTCGGCGATCGAGAACATCCGTGCGTCGTCGGGCGCGGCCGGCCTCCACGCCGCCTCGTCCACTGTCCCCGCAATCGCGGCGTCTCCCCTGCGGGCCAAGACCTGCGCCAGGTGACCGAGCGCCTTGCGCCGGTCGGCGGACTCCGGCCTGCCGGCTGCCTCTCGCACCCGTTCGAGGGCGATCTCGAGCGGCGTGCGCCTCGCCTCGGCGTCATGCCGGCGGGTCGCGGCGAGGCGAAAGCCTTCGCGTACGAGGATTGCAACCGCGGCGGCGGAGAGGATTCCCGCGAGCACCAGGAGCAGACCCGTCAGCGCACCGGGAGAGACGTCAAAGCGCGCGCGAGGCACGCCGCCCGGGCCGGCGAAGACGAGTTTTCCGGTTCCGGACCGGATCCGCGACGACACGAGGAGTTGCGGCCACGCGGCGTGCACATTGTGCATCCGCCCGCGGGACGCTGCCGTGACGACGACGGGCGGGAACTGCACGACGAGCGGCTTCCCACCGGGAAGGCACGCTTCGCTCGTGCACTCGAGCATGTACTCGTAGTGCAACGTCTCCGTTCGCCCCGACCTGGTGCGCGTGACCGCCGGCGAACCTTGCGGCGCATACGGCGCAAACGATGGCTCGACCTGAACGCTCGACGAGTTGACGGCCGACCGGTCGAAGGCGACTGTGATCGTCGCGCGGACCTGATCGCCGAATAGGACCTGCGCGGGTGCGAGCGTCGCGCGCGCCGCGAGTGGGGTCGCGGGCGCGCCGGACGACGTCGCACCATTGCCGGTCCACCAGCCGAGCCCGGTGCCGATGACCACGGCGACGACGAGGCAACCGCCGAGCGCGGCCGCCGCGACGCGCCGATTCACAGACCTCGCCTACCCGCTGCCCACTCGGCGAAGCGCGCGTCGACACCTTCGTCGTCGCTCACCCCCAGCACGACCGGGTCGAGCCCGAGCGATTGGAAGTGCGCCGTGAGTGCTGCGTGGAGGCCTTCGTTCAGCGCGCGCCGCGTGAGTGCCTCGCGCCGCGAAAGCCGCACCTCCACCGGGTGGTCCTCGCCGGGCTCGACGAGCGGGACGACGACGGAGTGGACGAGCGGAAAGCTCTGCTCCCAGGTCTCGTCCTGAATGACGACCGGCACGATCTCCCATCGACGCGCAGCCGCGGTGAGCCACACCGCATCGGGGACGTCCGGTCCGAGGAAGTCCGACACGACGAACACGAACGTTCCCGACGACAGCTGGCTGCGGAACCGTGCGAGGAACTCGAACCCGCGGACGATCGTGTCGCCCGGAGCGTCGTACGCACGGATGTCCCTGCAGCGCGCGGCGATCTCCTCCAGCACGCCGCGCGCAGTCGGCTCGAGCCAGTACGGGCTGCCGTCGCGAAAGTCGAGGTAGCCGACGGGAGCGTTGCGCGCGACGGCGCTTTCGACGACGAGCTCGACCGCGGACCGGACAGCTGCAGGCTTGGAGAGCCACGGAAGCGACCGCTCGTACAGCGCCATCGACGGCTGCGCGTCCACCATGATCACGACGCGCGGCGCCTCTTCCGCGAATCGCTCGCGCACGACGAACTCGTCGCGCCCATGCGCCGTCGATAGTCGGGCCGACGCGCGCCAGTCGATCGTCGAGATCGGGTCGGCCCTGGTGTACGGCCGCGACCCCGCGACATCCGACCCGTATCCGCGCCGCAGGCTCGGCGAGCCACCGAGCGGAATGCCTGTTACGCGATAGCGAGGAACGAGCGGGAAGATCGTGCGGGACGCGGCGGGCACCGGGCCGCCCTACGCCGCCGCGTTGCGGCCCGACCAGGCCTCGTCCTGTCCCCAATCCGGCCGCGGCGCCGGCGCTTGGGCGACACAGAGCTCCCAGATACGACCGATGACCTCGCCGCGGGGTGCGCCGCGTACGGCAGCGATGTACGACGGCGCGAGCATCAACCGGTGCCCGAGCACCGACGGGAACAGCGCCTCGACATCTGCCG
>DASZBP010000051.1:0-7751 GCA_035943915.1 Gaiellaceae bacterium
CAGCAGCGCGCCGTTCGCGACCAGGCCCATCGCCGCGAACACGAGCACCGCGATCAGCAGGAATCTGACGGGGACGACCATGTGTGCCGTCAATCGGCCGAACGGGGGGCTTTCTAGCTCACTCGATCGAGGACTCCGCAACGAGCGCGTTTTTCGTCGAGGGTGCCCCTTGCAGTTCCGCGCGTGCCGTCATACATTGGCGATCCCGTCGGACACGGGGAGCGAGTAGGTCGAAGCCCCGCCGAGCGACACCCGACGCGCGCAAGCGCGAGAGGTTCGGTTGGCGAGGTGGACGAAAGCTCCACGTCGTCCGGCGGGATTTCTTTTTATCCGCGTGCGAAGAGCGAGCTCTCGAGCACGTAGAACACCGCCAGGGCAAAGAAGAGTCCGACCGCGATCCACGACGAGATGAAGGCGGTCGCCGTCGCGACGGCGTACAGCGGCACGCCCGGCAGGAACGAGCGCGAGATACCGCGAACCGCCCGCTGGTCGGCGCCTGCGGCAAGCAGGTGGCCGCGGTGCACTGCGTAGAACCACAATGCGGAGAACATCGCCGCCATCGCAACGTTCGTGAGGCCGTAGAAAGCCGCCGCAGCCGTTGCGTCTCCGTCGTTCAGGTGTCGGGCGAGCACCAGCGTCGGGAACGGGATGAACGCGATCACCATCAGGAACAGCACGCTGATCGCCAGGAAGGTTCGGTTCGCGCGGCCGACGTACCGGAAGATCTCGTGGTGGTTGATCCACATGATCCCGATCGTCACGAACGAGGTCGCGTAGGCGACGTATGACGGCCAGAGGTGCAGCAGCTGATGGGTGAGCGTCCCTTGTCCCGGCAGGCGGATCTCGAGAATCAGCAGCGTCGCCGCGATCGCGAAGATCCCGTCGCTGAACGTCTCGAGGCGGGTCGTCTCCACGGCGTCATTCAACGCTTAGGATCGGACGATGAGTTTCTCCGGCAGCCTGATCCAGAACGCGATCTACATCGCGCAGCAGCCGCCTGAGTGGCCGATCGAATCAGCCGACTGGGAACGTGCCGCGCGCGAGAGGATGGACGACGGCGCCTACGGCTACATCGCCGGCGGCGCCGGAGCCGAGTCGACGATGCGCGCGAATCTCGACGCGTTCGCGAAGTGGCGCATTCGCCCGAAGATGCTGACCGGCAACGCCTCGCGCGACATCTCGGTCGACGTCCTCGGGCTGCATTCGCCGGCGCCGTTTCTGCTCGCACCGATCGGCGTGCTGTCGATTGCGCATCCCGACGCGGAGGTCGCAGTCGGCAAGGCGAGCGCGTCGTCGAGTGTGCCGATGTTGCTGTCGAGCGCCGCGACGCACTCGATCGAGCAGGTCGCGGAGACCAATGCGCCGCGCTGGTTCCAGCTCTACTGGGTGAACGACCGCGAGATCTGCGCGAGCTTCGTGCGCCGCGCCGAGGAGGCGGGCTACGGCGCGATCGTGGTCACGCTCGACACGCTCTCGCTCGGCTGGCGCCCGCGCGACCTGCGGCTCGCCTATCTCCCGTTCATCAAGGGCGAGGGCTGCGGCCAGTACTTCACCGATCCGGTGTTTCTCTCGAAGCTCGACAAGACGCCGGAGGAGGACATGCTCACCGCCGCGGCGACGATGCTCGCGACGTTCCCAAACATCGGGCTGACGTGGGATGACCTCGACTGGCTTCGCACGCAGACGTCGCTGCCGCTGCTGGTGAAAGGCGTCCTCACCGCCGACGACGCACAGCGCGCGTTCGAGCACGGCATCGACGGAGTCGTCGTGTCGAACCACGGCGGGCGGCAGGTCGACGGCGCGGTTGCGGCGCTCGACGCGCTCGTCGAGGTTCGCGACGCGCTGCCGGACGCGGTCGTGCTGATGGACGGCGGCATCCGCTGCGCCGCCGACGTGGTGAAGGCGGTCGCGCTCGGCGCCGACGCGGTGCTGCTCGGACGCCCGTACGCGTACGCGCTCGCGGTCGGTGGGCAGCGCGGGGTGGAGGAGCTGATCCAGAACCTGATGGCGGAGATCGACCTCACGCTCGCGCTCGCCGGCGCGCACTCGATCCGCGAGCTGGATCGCACGTGGCTGAGCGCGGCGTAGTCCTCGCCGCATCCGGCGACGTCGCGCTCGAGGAGATCCGGGTCGACGCGCCGCAGGCCGGCGAGGTGCTCGTGCGCATCGAGGCGACGGGCGTCTGCCACAGCGATCTGCACGTCATCGAGGAAGACGGCTGGGGACATGCGTTTCCCGTGCTGCTCGGCCATGAGGGCGCAGGGACGATCGAGGCAGTGGGCGAAGGCGTCGAAGGTCTCGCCGCCGGCGATCGCGTCGTGATCGGCTGGAAGACGGCGTGCGGCGAATGCCGAAGCTGCAAGCGCGGACTGCCGCGGCAGTGCTCGCGGCCGCCGGCCGCCGTCGGGCGGCTTCATCGCCACGACGGCGCCGAGCTCACGCCGGTGCTGCGCGCCGGGACGTTCGCGACGCACACGGTCGTGCCCGCCGTTGCCGCGGTGAAGGTGTCGCGCGAGCTGCCGGTCGAGCAGGCGTGCCTGATCGGCTGCGCCGTCGCGACCGGCGTCATGTCGGTGCTCGAGACCGCGAAGGTGTGGGAAGGCGCGCGCGTGTCGGTGATCGGCTGCGGCGCCGTCGGCCTCTCGGTCGTGCAAGGCGCGCGCATCGCAGGCGCGTCGGAGATCCGCGCGCTCGATCTCGATCCGCGGAAGGCGGAGGCAGCGCTGAAGTTCGGTGCTACGTCGACCGAGCCGGGGCCGAGCGACTTCGTCTTCGACGTCGTCGCGCGCAAGCAGACGGTCGCGCAGGCGCTCGGCCTGGTCGCGACGCGCGGAACCATCGTGATCATCGGGCTGTCGCCTCCCGGCGAGACCGCCGAGATCGACTTGCCGAAGCTGTTCGCACGCCGCGCGCGCATCCTCGTCTCGCACGGCGGCGACCACCTGCCGCAAGAGGACTTCCCGCGGCTCGCGGAGTGGGCGCTCGACGGGACGCTCTACCTCGCCGGGATGGTGACGCGCATCGACACCCTCGACGGCTGGGGCCCCGCCTTCGACGCGATGAAGGACGGGAGCGTGATCCGCACCGTCCTGACGCCCTGACGACGCCTGTCGCTCGATCGAGTGATTCGACGCGTGTGCCCCCATCGGGGGAGGCCGAACGGCCTATTGCTCGTTAGCTTCGGCCGGCAGTTCCCAGATCCAGGGCAAGTTGCGGCACGCGCTTACGAGCGCAGGGGGAGTTCGGGCGGAAGTGGCAGTCAGACGAGCCGGCGGGCATGGGGTTGGCGGCGGGCGCGGTGCAATCGTGGTGCTGCTCGTCGTTGCGCTCGCGCTGACGGCGGCCGCGTCGAGCCACGCCGCGAAGCAGCGCGCGTACGTCCCGGCCTCGCTCCTCAGCAGCGCCGCCCATGACCCGCTGCAGCAGTTCCACGTCATCGTGCAGGGCGACAAGGCGGTGCACAGCTCGGACGTTGCAGCCTCCGTTCGCACCGGGCTCGGCCACGTCAAACGCTCGTTCCGCTCGGTCGACGGCGCCGCCGCAACGCTGTCCGGCGCCGCTCTCCTCGACCTTGCTCGCTCGCCGCACATCGTCGCGATCACCCCCGACGCGACGCTCGGCACGACCTCCGACTGGACGGACTCGCAGGCATGGGCGACGTCCACTGGCATCGCTCCGCTGGCCGCCGCCGTCGGTTCCGCGCAGACCCCCGCGATCGCGATCGTCGACAGCGGCATCGACCCCTCGAAGGCCGCCGACTTCGGATCTCGCCTCGTCGTGAGTGTGAACCTCTCGAGCCGCACCCCCGATGCGACCGGCGACGACGAGGGTCACGGCACGATGGTCGCGGGCGTCGCTGCGGGCGCCTCTTCCGCGTTCCCCGGCGCGGCACCGACGGCGCCAATCGTCAGCGTCCGCGTCTCCGACGGATACGGCGAATCGGTTTCGAGCGACGTGATCGCGGCCTGTGACTGGGTGCTCGCGCACAAGGCGCAGTACGACATCGGCGTCGTGAACCTCTCGCTCGTCGAGAGCGGCGTCTCGACGTTCCGTTACAACCCGCTCGACCAGGCAGTCGAGTCGCTCTGGCTCAACGGCATCGTCGTCACGACGGCCGCGGGCAACTATGGAAACGGCGCCGAGGTCGACGCGGGCCACGCGCCGGGCAACGACCCGTTCGTCATCACCGTCGGGGCCCTCGACCAGAACGGGACGGCGAGCGCTGCGAACGACACCGTCGCGCCGTGGTCGGCGTTCGGTCACACGGCTGACGGCTTCTGGAAGCCGGAGCTCTCCGCGCCCGGCCGGTACATCGTCGCGCCCGCCCCCGACGGCTCGTACATCGAGCAGATGGAGCCCGACCGTGTCGTCGCTCCGGGGTACATGTGGATGTCGGGCACGTCCTTCGCGGCCCCGATGGCGGCCGGCTCGGCGGCGGATCTCCTCGCCCTCCATCCGGACTGGACGCCCGATCAGGTCAAGGGCGCCCTGATGGTCTCCGCCGCCGCGCTGCCCGCCGCTCCCGGCTTCGCCGGAGGCGTCGGTGAGGTCGACGCCGCAGCCGCGAACGACGTAACCGACCCGCCGAACCCGAACGCCAACCTGGACGCATTCGTCACGTCCGGCGCGGCCGGCCCGCACTTCGACGCCGACGCATGGAACGCCGCGGTTGCGAACGCGTCCGATTGGTCGGCTTCAGACTGGTCCGCGTCCGACTGGTCGGCCTCGGACTGGTCAGCGTCTGACTGGTCGGCGTCTGACTGGTCGGCTTCCGACTGGTCCGCGTCGGATTGGTCTGCGTCTGACTGGTCGGCTTCCGATTGGTCGGCCTCCGACTGGTCGGTCACCGGCTGGCTGCCCTGATGAGCATCGCCGAGAGCGCAACCGCGATCCCTCCGGCCGCAGCGCTGCCCCAGCCGCGCTACCCCGGGCCGCCCCCGCTCAGTCGCGGCGCGAAGACGCACCTGGCCCTCACCGGCCTCCTCGCGCTCGGGCTGACCGTCGGGCTGCTCGCGACCCTGGGCTCGGACACCGAGCCCTGGCGGCGCTTCTTCATCCTCGCCGTGCTCACGGCGGGTGCGCAGCTGTACACGGTCGACCGCCCCGGCAAGCAGAGCTACAAGACGTCGATCGTCTTCCTGATCGCTTCGGCGACGCTGCTGCCACCGCCGCTGCTGGTGCTGGTCGCGCTAGTGCAGTACCTGCCGGAATGGGCGCGCACGCGGAAGAAGCCCGTCGTCATGGGGTTCAACATCGCGAAGGGCGTCATCGACACGCTCAGCGCGTGGGCGGTCTATCGACTCGCCGTCGACCATCTCGGAATCAGCACCGCCAACGGGCTGCGTCTCGCGGCCGCCGGCCTTCTCGCATGCTTCGCATACGTCACCGTCAACCACCTGTTGCTCGCGCGGATGGTCAGCCTCGCGCACGGCGGCACGCTGCGCGAGACGAAGTTGTTCTCGTGGGACTACTTCACGACCGATCTCTTCCTCGCGTTCCTCGGCGTGGGTGTCGCGACTCTGTGGCTGCGCGCTACGTACGTCATCCCGCTCGTCGTCGCGCCGCTGCTCCTGACGCACCGCGCCCTGACCGTGCCGCAGCTGAAGGCGGAAGCGCGCATCGATCCGAAGACGGGGCTGTCGAACGCGCGGCATTTCGCATCCGTGTTCGGCGACGAGCTCGCGCGCACCATCCGGTACGACCGGCCGCTGTCGCTCGTGATGGCGGACCTCGACCTCCTCCGCGACATCAACAACACGCACGGGCACCTCGCGGGCGACGCGGTCCTGCGCGGCATCGCCGAGATCTTCGGGCGCGAGCTGCGGCAGTACGACCTGCCGTCGCGGTTCGGCGGGGAGGAGTTCTGCATCTTGCTGCCGGAGACGCTGCCGGAGGACGCGCTCGACATGGCCGACCGGATCCGCCGTGCGGTGGAGGCAACGGAGTTCATGGTCGAGACGGTCGACGAGCCGATCAAGGCGACGCTTTCATTCGGCGTGGCCTCGTATCCCCGCGACGGCGCGACGACCGAGGCGCTCGTCAACGCGGCCGACCTCGCCGTGTACCGCGCGAAGCTGCAGGGCCGCAACCGCGTCGTCGACGCGCCGGCAGCGCTCGAGACCGCCGCGCATTGACTCGCGGTTCAACCGCTCGATTAGGATCAGTGCGTGGATCTGCGCGACACGCCCGAAGAGGCTGCATTCCGGGAGGAGGTGCGCGATTTCATCGCGCAGAATCTCCCGGACGGGTCGCGCCAGCGGGGCAACCGCCGGTTCGAGGACGCCGACAAGGATTGGAGCCGCAAGCTCGGCGCGGCGGGCTACGCGGGCCTGACGTGGCCGAAGGAGTTCGGGGGGGCCGGCGCGCCGTACAGCCACCAGGCGATCTTCCTCGAGGAACTCGCGCGCGCGGAGGCGCCGTCGCACCTCGGCGTCATCGGCATCGGCATGGCGGGGCCGACGATC
The DNA here is from genome assembly GCA_035943915.1 of Gaiellaceae bacterium. GTDB lineage: Bacteria > Actinomycetota > Thermoleophilia > Gaiellales > Gaiellaceae > PALSA-600. The sequence continues at coordinate 6,465 of DASZBP010000051.1, forward strand.
ATCGCGACGGGCACCGACGAGCAGAAGGCGCGGTACCTCCCGAAGATCCTGAGCGCCGAGGAGATCTGGTGCCAGGGCTTCTCCGAGCCCGGCGCGGGCAGCGACCTCGCCGCGGTGCGCACCCGCATCGAGGACAAGGGCGACCACTTCCTCGTCAACGGCCAGAAGGTCTGGTCGTCGTTCGCGCACATCGCCGACTACTGCATCCTCGTCGGCCTCGGGCTGCCCGACGAGCCGCGCTACAAGAACCTGACCTACGTGATCGCCGACATGCACGCGCCCGGCGTCGAGGTTCGGCCGCTCGTGCAGATCACGGGCCATCCGGAGTTCAACGAGATCTTCTTCACGGACGTGAAGGTGCCGAAGGAGAACCTGCTCGGCGAGATCGGCGGCGGTTGGCAGGTCGCGATGACGACGCTGCTGCACGAGCGCGGCACGCTCGGGTTCGCGCTTGCCGCGACGCTCGACGTCGCCGTGCGCAAGCTCGTCGTGCTTGCGAAGGAGCGCAACGTCACCGACCCGGTGCTGCTCGACCGCATCGCGCGCGAGTGGATCGAGCTGCAGGCGCTGCGCTACACGAACTACCGCGCGCTGACGACGCTGCAGAAGACCGGCATCCCCGGCCCGGAGGGCTCGGTCTCGAAGCTCGTCTGGTCGGAGAACAACCAGCGCCTGACGAAGCTCGCGCTCGAGATCCTGGGCAGCCCCGATGGCGACGAGTACTGGCAGTACCAGCAGCTTCGCTCGCGCGGCAACACGATCGAGGCCGGCACGAGCGAAGTCCTCCGCAACATCATCGCCGAGCGCGTGCTCGGTCTCCCGAGGTCGCGCTGATGGATTTCTCGTTCTCGCCTGAGCAGGAAGACCTCCGCCGCGAGGCGCGCGCGTTCCTCGAGGCGAACGCCTCGCCTTCCGACGAGCAGCTCGCCGAGCTCGGCTGGAAAGGCATCCTCGCGTCGGACGAGTTCACCTTCCTCGACGCTGCCGTTCTCTTCGAAGAGCTCGGGCGCGTCAACTATGAGGGCTCGTTCGTCGAGGACGAGGTCGGCGGCGACCGCACGAAGCTGCTGGCCGCGTATGCCCTCGAGGCGGTCGGCATCGGCACCTACGCCGTCCAGGCCGCAATCGCGTACGTCTCGGAGCGCGAGCAGTTCGGCAAGAAGATCGGCACGTACCAGGCGGTGTCGCACTCGGTCGTCGACTGTTACATCGGCGTCGAGCTCGGCCGTTCCCTCGCGTACTCCGCGGCGTGGGCCGTCGCGGAGGGCGACGAGCAGGCAGAGCTCC
>DASZBP010000052.1:0-8053 GCA_035943915.1 Gaiellaceae bacterium
TCACGCTCGAGCCGAACGGATAGATCGAAAGGATGACCCGGATGCCGGTGAACTGCGCGGCTTCGATCGCGTTCGTAAGCGTCGTCGCCTCGCTCGCGAGCAGCGTCCGCTCGCCGGTCTTCCACGAGACGGTCATGCGGATCGTGTCGAGGCCGGCGAGCTTCGCCTTGTCCATCTCCACCTTCGCCGCGGCCTCGGTCGGCTGCTTGCCGTTGTCCTCGGCTGCGCCGACCATCATGAACGGCCCGCCCGCGAAGGCCGGCACGGCGAAGGCGAAGAACACGGCGACCGCGGTGAGGACACCCCTCATGGCCCCAGGGTAGCCGGGGGCTACGCTGGCAAACGTGCCAAGCGAACGCGTCGAGAGTCAGCTCAACCGCCTCCCGGCAAAGCCGGGCGTCTACCTGTTCCGCGGCGGGAAGGGCGATGTGCTCTACGTCGGCAAGGCGAAGTCGCTGCGTCCGCGCGTGCGGTCGTACTTTCAAGCGGGCTCCAGCGACACGCGGCCGGGCATCCGGCAGATGACGACACGCGTCGCGAACATCGAGACGATCGTGACGCAGTCCGAGGTCGAGGCACTCCACCTCGAGCAGAACCTCGTCAAGCGGCACCGGCCGCCGTTCAACGTGCGGCTGCGCGACGACAAGTCGTTCCCGTACATCGCAGTCACGGTCGAGGACGAGTACCCGCGCGTGATGTTCACCCGCGAGCGGCATCGGCGCGGCGTCGTGTACTTCGGGCCGTACGCGAACGCAAAGTCCGTGCGCGAGACGCTCGACGTCCTCAACCGCGTGTTCCGCTACCGGCCGTGCGAGGGCCCGAAGCCGGGACGGCACAGCGGCATCCCGTGCCTCGACTTCCACATCGAGCGCTGCTTCGCTCCGTGCGTCAACTACATCTCGAAAGAGGAATACGGCGAGATCATCGAGGGCGTCATCGAGTTCCTCTCGGGCAACGACAAGCCGATCCGCCGCCGGCTCGACGCGCAGATGAAAGAGGCGGCGGCGGACGAGCGCTTCGAGGACGCAGCGCGGTACCGCAACCGGTTGCGCGCGGTCGACCGCCTGAGCGAGCGGCAGGCGGTCGAGCGGCGCCCGATCGGAACGATCGACGTCGTCGGCGTCGCCGTGTCGAGCGAGCGCGCGGCGGTGCAGGTCTTCCCGCTGCGCGAAGGGCGGATGGTCGACCGCTACTCGTTCCACCTGGAGAACGCGGCCGGCGAAGAGCTGTCCGAGGTGCTCGAGCAGTTCTGCCTCGAGTATTACGGCTCCGCGCCGTCGATCCCGCCGCAGATCCTCGTCCCGCAGGGAGCGGGGGATACGGCCGCGCTGCAGGCGTTCCTCTCGGAGCGCCGCGGGTCCCGCGTCGAGGTCCGCGTCCCGGAGCGCGGCGAGAAGAAGCGGCTGCAGGAGCTCGCCCAGCAGAACGCCGAGCTCGCACTGCAGTCGGAGACGTTCGTGTCGGAGACGAAGCGGCTGCGCAGGGTCGAGGCGCTCGAGGAGCTGCGCGAGGCGCTGAACCTCGAGTCGCTGCCGATCCGCATCGAGTGCTTCGATATCTCCAACATTCAGGGACAGGAGATCGTCGGGTCGATGGTCGTGTTCGAGGATGCGCTCCCCAAGAAGGGCCACTACCGCAAGTTCGCGATCCGCGAGTCGGAAGGCCAGGACGACTTCGCGTCGATGCGCGAGGTGATCTCGCGCCGCTTCGCCCGGCTCGGCGCCGATCCCGCCTCCACCGAGTGGAACGAGTCGTTCGCGTCGACGCCGAACCTCGTCGTGATCGACGGAGGCAAGGGCCAGCTCTCCGCGGCGCTCGCGGCGATGCACGAGCTCGACCTGCCGCGCGTCGCCGTCATCGCGCTGGCGAAGCGCATCGAAGAGGTCTTCGTGCCCGGCCAGTCGCAGCCGATCCTGCTGCCGGAGCACTCGGCCGGATTGCAGATGCTGCAGCGCATCCGTGACGAGGCGCACCGCTTTGCCGTCACGTTCCATCGCCAGCGTCGAGACGCGTCGGCGCGTGCGTCGATCTTCGACGAGCTCGAGGGCGTCGGGCCGGCACGCCGCCGCGCGTTGCTACGCCACTTCGGGTCGGCGGAGCGCGTGCTGGGGGCCACGCAGGAGGAGCTCGAAGGCGTCCCGGGCGTGCCGGCGAAGACCGCTCGCAACATCTACGCCCAGCTGCACAAGGCCGGACGCGCGTAGATTTCCCCGCCGATGCGTCGTTTTGCTCTGCTCGTCCTCGTTCTCCCGCTCGCCGCCTGCGGGTCGCGGCACGCCGCTCCCAAGGTGCCGGTCACACCCGCGCACCTGCTTGGGCCGGGCGCGCACATCCTCTACTCGGGCGGCAACTGGGCCGTCGTGACGAAGGGGAACACCGCGATCGCTGCGCACCTCGTGCGCGGCGTGTGGACTGCCGACCGCAGCGGTGCGGTGAAGCTCGAGATCCTCGGGCCGAACGGCAAGGCCCCGACCACACCGCAGGTCGCCGTGCAGATGACCGCGAAGTCGCATCTGATCGAGGAGGGGCTGTGGGTCGACGGCGTCGAGCTGACCGAGAAGGGCGGCGGGTTGACGCCCGAGAAGGTCACGGTCTACGGCGCGCCGACGGGCAAGCTCGCGCCGGGCAAGCACCGCGCGATTGCGTACGGGCGCACCGACGCGCACGGCAGCGCCGTGACGTGGACGTTCACTGTCGTGTGAATCGCGTATGAGGCGGTTGCCCTGCCTCCCCCAAAAGGGTTTGATCCTCCGCGGGACGTCGTTGTCGAACCAGCCGTAACCCCCCCACGGTGGAAGCCTGCGACGTCTTAGCCCCTACTGCGGCCTGCGAGGACCGGGCTTTCGGGGCACTACGGCACGACGGCCGTTTGGGACTGCGGCAAACTCTCCCAGAAGACGGCCGTCGTGCCCTATTTCAGGTCCCGGCGGAGTCGCGGTCGCTGTCCATGAACGGATAGCGGTAGTCGCGCGGCGGGATGAACGTCTCCTTGATCGTGCGCGGGCTGACCCAGCGGATCAGGTTCCACATCGAGCCGGCCTTGTCGTTCGTGCCGGATGCGCGCGAGCCGCCAAACGGCTGCTGCCCGACGACCGCGCCGGTCGGCTTGTCGTTGACGTAGAAGTTGCCGGCCGCGTAGCGCAGGCGCGTCTTCGCCGTGTCGATCGCCGCGCGATCCTCGGAGAACACGGCGCCGGTGAGGCCGTACGGCGCGCTCCGGTCGACGAGGTCGAGCATGTCGTCGTACTTCTTCTCGTCGTAGACGTAGGTGGTGACGACCGGGCCGAAGAGCTCCTCCCGCATCAGCCGGAAGTCCGGGTCGGTCGTCTCGATCACCGTCGGCTGCACGAAGAAGCCCTCGGAGTCGTCGTAGCCGCCGCCGACGACGATGTCGGCGCTCTTGCTCGCCTTCGCCTCTTCGATCGCCTCGACCTGAGTCTTGTATGCCGAGCTGTCGATCACCGCGCCCATGAAGTTCGAGAAGTCGGAGACGTCACCGACTTTGATCGTCGCGACCTGCTCCTGCAGGCGCTCACGCAGCTCCGGCCAGAGATTCGACGGGGCGTACACACGTGACGCCGCGGAGCACTTCTGCCCCTGGTACTCGAACGACCCGCGCACGATCGCGGTCGCGAGGGCATCGAGGTTCGCGGACGGATGCGCGACGATGAAGTCCTTGCCGCCGGTCTCCCCGACGATGCGCGGGTAGTTGCGGTAGTTCGCCATGTTCGCGCCGACGTTCTTCCACATCCCGTTGAACACGGGCGTCGAGCCCGTGAAGTGGATGCCGGCGAGGTGATTGCTCGCGAGCGCCGCGTCGCCGATCTCCTTGCCGGATCCGTAGACCAGGTTGATGACGCCGTCGGGAAGCCCCGCCTCCTGGAACAGGCGCATGAGGTAGTACGCCGACAGCATCGCCGTGCCCGCCGGTTTCCAGACGACGGTGTTGCCCATCAGTGCGGGCGAGCTCGTCAGGTTCGCGCCGATCGCCGTGAAGTTGAACGGCGACACCGCGAACACGAAGCCTTCGAGGGGGCGGTACTCGAGCTTGTTCCACACGCCCTGAGAGGAGACGGGCTGCTCGGAGTAGACGCGCGTCATGAACTCGACGTTGAAGCGGAAGAAGTCAATCGCCTCGCACGCTGCGTCGATCTCCGCCTGGTGTGCGGTCTTCGACTGGCCGAGCATCGTTGCCGCGTTCAGCGCGTCGCGCCACGGGCCGGAGAGCAGCTCGGCTGCGCGAAGGAACACGGCGGCGCGCTCCTCCCAGGGCCAGCGTGACCAGTCCTCCCAGGCCGTCGCCGCGGCGGCGATCGCCTGCTCGACGTGCTCGGCGGTTCCCTGGTGCACGTCTGCGAGCACGTGCTCCTTGTTGTGCGGCATGACGGCGGGCTTGGTCGTGCCGGTGCGGATGTCCTTGCCGCCGATGACGAGCGGTACGTCGAGGCGCTCGTTGCGCATCTGCTCCACGCGCAGCTGCAGGCGTGCGCGCTCGGGGGCGCCGGGCGCGTAGTCGTGGATCGGCTCGTTGACGGGGACCGGGGGGCGGAAGATCGCATGAGTGCTCATGCGCCGTACTGTACGGCGATGGACCTCGCTCACGTCCTGTACATCGGCGGAGGGCCGGGAGCGGGGAAGACGTCGGTCTCGCGGGCGCTCGCGTACCGCTGGGATCTGCAGCTCTACAACGTCGACCACCGAACGTGGGACCACTTCCACCGGCTGGGCGGCCCCGAGCCCGACTGGACGCGGACGCCCGAGCAGCTCGTGGACGACTTCGTCGCCGCGTCGCATCGCCGCTGGCCGCTGGTGCTCGAGGATCTCGCGGCGTTGCCCGACTCGCCGGCCGCAATCGTCGAGGGGCCGTTCGTGCTGCCCGAGCTCGTTCCGCCGGGCGCGCAGGCCGTGTTCGTGGTGCCGACGGAGGAGCAGATCCGTCGCGTGCGCGCCGAGCGCGGGTCGCTGCCGGTGATCGCCGACCGGGATGTGCTGCTCGCGCAGCGGAGCCCAGGGCTGCCGGTCGACCGCCCGCTCGACGAGATGGTCGAGCTCGTCGCATCGCAGTTCTCCCTCGGCGGTCTGCCGCGCGTCGTCGACCGGCCGGCGATCCGCCGCCTCGAGAACGACGTGCTCGCGCGCCAGCTCGACCTGTGGCCCGGGTACGGCGGCTGGGAGGTGCCGTTCGCCTGCGAGTGCGACACGCCGGGCTGCGCCGAGATGATCGAGCTGACGCTTGCCGAGTACGAGGCGGCTAGCGCCGCATCAGGTCGGTCGCGACTACGAGCACCCAGATCATGAAGCCGAGCGCCGAGGCGTAGATGTCGTTCCCGGCGAGCGTCCACTTCCAGGCGCCTTCGAGGATCCCGACCGCAAGCTCGCCGGCGCCGCCGATCAGGCCGGCGTAGCCGAACCACCGCGACACCTTGCGCGCACGTAGCGCGGCGAGCGACGAGCCGATGACCACGGTCGCCGCACACGCGGCCGTTGGGCCGGCGAGCTGCGGGCGCGAGAAGAAGATCGTGCTCGACTGCATCGCGAGGAACGCGGCGCCGCCCATCATCACCGTCGTCGCGTAGAACCCCTCGGGGTCGTAGCGGTTGAGCCGCCAGCGGAGGCTTGCGAGAAACCAGAGGAACGAGAACGCCGCACCGGTGTAGAGCGCGGACTGGAGCTGGGAGTGGCCGGTGCCGACGATCAGCGCCGGCAGCGCCAGCGCGACGTAGAGGTAACCGCACAGCGCAAGCCGGGCCCGCGTCACGCGCGCGAAGCTACATCATCCGCAGGATGAGACCGAAACTGGTCCAGTGGGAGGCGCCGGGCTGGGGCATCGGCGAGCTCTGGCTCGAGGGCGACCGCGTCCTCTGGTCCGAGCACCCACGTCCGCGCGGGCCCCGTCTGGGGACTGTCCCCAGACATGCCCTCGCGAGACGGCTCGCCGCGTTCTTCGCAGGCGAGGCCGACGACTTCGCTGACGTCGAGCTCGACGTGCCCGACGGGTTCCATGGCGAGTGCACGCGCGTGCTGCGCGCGGTGCCGCGCGGCGAAGTGGTGACGTACGGCGAGCTCGCGGCGCTCGCGGGACGGCCGAACGCGGCGCGCGCGGCAGGGACGTTCTGCGCGCGCAACCGGCTCGGAGTGTTCGTCCCGTGCCACCGCGTCGTCGCGTCGGGCGGGATCGGGAGCTTCGGCGACCTCGGCGTCGACTACAAGCGCCGGATGCTCGCGCTGGAGGGGGTGAGGCTCTGATCAACTCCGACGAGCTGCGCCACGAGCTCGCGGCGATCGCGCCCGAGCGCCGCTGCTGCCGACACGCGGAGCTGTCCGCGCTCTTCCACGCGGCCGGCGCGTGGCACCTGCGTGGCGGAGGGCTCGCGGTCCACCTCGACGTGTCGAGCTCCGCGGCCGCGCGGCGCGCGTTCGCGCTCGTGCGCGATCTCGGCGTGCGGTCTGAGATCCGCACCTATCGGCGCCGCGCGTTCGACCAGGCGACCCGGTACCAGCTTCACGTCGACGTCGACGACCGCACGCTCGCGGTCCTGCGCGAGGCGGGTGTCCTCTCGGCCTCCGGCGCGCCGCTCGAGCGTCCGCCGAAGCGCGTCGTCGGCCGCTCCTGTTGCCGCGGCGCCTACCTTCGCGGCGCGCTCCTCGGCGGCGGGAGCATCTCCGGCCCACGCAACCCGCATCTCGAGCTGCGCACCGCGACCGTCGAGGGCGCCGAGTTCATCGCGGACGTCGCCGCGGCCGAGGACGTCCAGCTGTCGGTGACGGAGCGGCGGACGCACGCGCTCGCCTATGCGAAGAGTCACGACGCGATCGCTGCGGTGCTCGCGCTCGCCGGTGCGGGGGACGCGACGCTCGAGCTCGAGGAGCACGCGGTGGTCGCCGCGACGCGCGCGCACGCGAACCGCCTGGCGAACGCCGACGAGGCGAACCTGGTGCGGACGGCGCGCGCCGCACACGGGCAACTGAGCGCCATTCGCACGCTCGACCTGACCCAGCTCCCGGACGAGCTGGCCGAGATCGCGGAGCTCCGGCTGCGCCACCCGACTGCGTCGTTGCGCGAGCTCGCGGCGAAGGCACGTCCGCCGATCACCAAGGCCGCGGCGTTCCGCCGGCTGAAGGCTGTTGTCGACCTTGCTGACAAATAGGAAATGCACGACTTGCAATTCCTCTAGCGCTTTCCAGGTTGTAAACACATACTCGATGCGGCGGCCTGCGCTCGTCCGGCAGCGGATTCAGACCCCGTCTGCTGCCAACGGTCCGGAGCGTGGGTGTACCGGAGGGGGAGGTCGTCCTCGGAGTTCCCCCTCCGGCCGCCATTCCCGTTCGATAGCGTCCCCTATATGGACGAGGCCAAGCGCTTCGAGGAGCTCCGCACCCGTCTCGCCGAGATCAGCGATCTCGGTCGGACGATGGCCCTGCTCGGGTGGGATCAGCACGTGATGATGCCGCCCGGCGGCGCGCACGCACGGGCCGGGATGATGGAGACCGTCGGCCGCATCCGGCACACGAAGTTCACCGACCCCGAGCTCGGCCGGCTGCTCGACAGCCTCCGCGACTGGGGCGAGAAGCACGAGTACGACTCGTTCGAGGCGAGCCTGATCCGCGTCACGACGCGCGACTGGCAGAAGGCGAGCCAGGTCCCGCCGGAGCTTCAGGCCGCGCGGACTCGCGCATCCGCGCTCGGGTACGAGGTATGGGTCGACGCGCGCAAGAACAACGACTACGCGTCGTTCCTGCCGTCCCTGCGCGAGAACATCGACCTCTGCAAGCGCTACGTCGAGTGCTTCGAGCCCGGCGACGAGCCGTACGACGTCCTGCTCGACGACTTCGAGCGCGACCTGAAGACCGCCGAGGTGCGTCGCATCTTCGAGTACGTCAAGGAGCATCAGGGCGCGCTGATCCGCGAGTACGCCGGCAAGACCGAGGGGACGAAGGGGCCGTTCTCGCGCCGGCTGCAGGAGCAGTTCGAGCGCGAGGTCGTCGGCAGGTTCGGCTTCGACGACCACGCGTGGCGCCTCGACCCAACCGTGCATCCGTTCGCGTCGGGCAC
>DASZBP010000053.1:0-9474 GCA_035943915.1 Gaiellaceae bacterium
TCGTCATGGAGTGGGACCCGCCGCGCAAGCTCGTGCACGGCTGGCACTCGAAGTGGAACGAGGAGCTCGCGGCGGAGGAGCCGAGCCGCGTGTCGTGGGAGATCGAGGCGCAGGACGGCGGCTACTCGCTGCTCACGGTGACGCACGACCAGCTCGAAGGCGCACCGAAGACCGCGGCCTCCGTCGCCGGCCCCGGCTGGATGTTGGTGCTCAGCGGACTGAAGACGCTGCTCGAGACGGGCGAGCCTCTCGCCTGACCCGCGGGTGGAATCGCCGGCCGCGCTGCTAGGCTCGGCCGGCGATGACCCGTTGGCTTGCACTCAAGTTCCAGCAAAACGGCTAGCCCGCCGCTTCCGGCTCCAGCGTCCGAGGAAGCGGTGGGAAAGGGACGCACCCTTCCCCGCTAGGGCGGACGGTGCGCGCCTTCCCACCTGAACACATTCAGGAAGGAAGGTGAAGACGATGCCGATCCCGCATCGCGTTCAGAAGCAGATGATCCAGCGCCGCCTCGTCGGGAAGGTGGGCGGTGAGCGCATCAAGGAGCTCCGCTCGATCCTCACGGAGCTTCCCGACTACAAGAACGGCCCGTACGCGGACCTGCGCAAGTGGGTGAACGGGCAGATCGAGGAGTCCCGCGTGCGCAAGAAGGCCGTGCACCGCGACACGCTCGCTGTGCGCCGCGACGGCGTCGCGCAGATCGCGCTCGTCGGCCCGCCGAACGCGGGCAAGTCGTCGTTGCTGCAGGCGCTCTCCAGCATCCAGATCAAGACCGGCGACTACGCGTTCACGACGACGCGGCCCGTGCCCTCGATCACGCGTATCCACGACTGCCGCGTGCAGCTCGTCGAGATCCCCGGCTTGATCGAAGGCGCGGCGGAGGATCGCGGCGGCGGCAAGGCGCTGCTCGGCGTGCTGCGGGGTGCCGACGCGATGGTGCTCTGCCATGCCGCGAACATGCCGCTGGGAGAGCTCGTGACGATCCGGTGTGAGCTCGAAGCCGCCGGCATCGAGAAGCGCGCGATCATCGCCGTCACGAAGCTCGACGAGGCCGACGAGTCGCTGGTCGACCAGGTCGCGCGCGCTTCGGGGCTGCCTGCGGTCGGCGTCACCGTGCTCGATGACGAGAGTCTCGACCGTCTGCGCGAGCGCATCTGGGCGTTGACCGGGCTCATCCGCGTCTGGCTGCGCGAGGAGGCGCAGGCGCTCGAGCCCGGCTCGACCGTGGCCGATGCGGCGCGGGCGGTCCATCACGAGCTCGGCGCCGCATGCGTCGGTGCGCGTGTCACCGGCCCGTCGGCGAAGTTCGATGGTCAGCGCGTCGGCCGCGAGCACGTGCTGCTCGACGGCGACGTCGTCGAGATCATCAGCTGACGGCGATCGCCGCGGCGAGCGTGACCGGCACGAGGATCAGGCCGATCGCGGAGTAGAGGAGGATCGACGGCCGCGCGCCGACGGAGCGAGCGGCCTGCCACCAGAGCACCGCGGACAGAGACCCCGTGACGGCGAGGTTCGGCCCGATATCGAGGCCGAGCAGCAGCGCGATCGGATGCGGCGGCCGCTGCGCCGAGAAGAGCACTGCCGCGGGCAGGTTGTTGACGACCACGGAGCCGCCCGTAGCGATCACCGCGGTGAGCCAGCGGCTGCTGCCCGCGAGCAGGTGCGCCGGCCCGAGCCATGCGCGCGCGAGTGTGCCGAGGCCGACCGCGACGACGAACAGAAGCGCGGGGACGCGGAGGTCGATGCTCATGCGCACGCGACGCAGCAGGCACGCGCCGACACCGATGACGAGGACGGGCACCGCAGGGTTCTTCAGCGTGAGCACGAGCACGGCGGCGCCGAGCGTGGCGACGACGCCTGCGTTCAGCGCGAGCGGCGGGACATCCAGAGGCTCGGACTCCGCACGCCGCGGTGGCAGCGCGACCGCGACGATCGCCGCGGTGAGCGCGCAGCTGACGACCCACGCGAGCCCCGTGTGCGACACGAAGCTCGCTCCGTGGATCGGCTCATGCGCGAGCACGAGAAGGTTCGTCAGGTTCGACCCTGGCAGCAGCGTCGAGCCCGCATTTGCCATGAACACCGAGCCGTAGAGGAACGGCTTCTCGTCGATGCCGCGCGAACGCGCCGCGTGCACGAGGACCGGCGTCAGGAACACGACTGCGGTGTCGAGGTTGAGCACCGCGGTCACGACCGCGACGAGACCGAGCAGCGCGAGCAGCAGCTGGACCGAGCCGAGCCGCGTGCGCGCAATGCGGCCGCCGACGGCAGCGAACAGCCCGTCCGCCTGCGCGACGACGCCGATCAGGAGAAGCCCCGTCACGAGGACGAACGGAGGCCACGTCTGCTTTACGGTGTCGACGACCATCGGGAACTACTAGCGTTACGCGACGCCGGCGTCCCGGACGACCTCGACTGAGCCGCTGTCGACGACCCCGGTGTCGAGCTCCAGGCGGCCGTCGGGGCGAATGCCCACCACCTCGCCCTCGAGGCCGTTGACGCTGATGCGTTTGCCGCGCAGGAAGTCGCGCGCGGCGATCTCGTCGTGCGGCAGGCCGTTGACGAGCCAGTCGTCGTAACGCGCGCGCAGGGTCGCGAGCAGGTCGTCGAGGAGCGGCTCGAGCTCGCGCTCCTGCCCGTCGATCGTCTTGAGCGAGGTGTGCGTCGTCTGGTTGACGTTCAGGCCGATGCCGAGCACCACTGCGCCGTCGCGTAGCTCCGCAATCCCGCCGGAGACCTTGGCGCCGTCGACGAGCACGTCGTTGGGCCACTTGATCTGCGCCGGGCGGCCGATTGCGCGCTCGACGACCTGTGCGACCGCGACACCGGCGACCAATGTGAGCTCCGCCGGGTCGCGCGGCGGCTTCAGCAGCACGGAGACGAGCAGCGACGTGCCGGGCTCATCCACCCAGGTGCGGCCGAGCCGCCCACGGCCGCCCGTCTGGTGGCCGGTGGTCGCGACCGACCACTCGGGCATCGCCGGCTCGAGCAGCGCCTGCGTCGTCTCGCACTCGGGAACGTGGATCCGCACGCCACGAGGCTAGCCTCGCAGCACCACCTCGAGCGACGTGCCGTCCCCGGGTGCCGAGCGCAGCGACAGCGCGCCGCCGATCGAGGACGCGCGGTCGCGAATGTTCCGCAGCCCCTGGCCGCCTTCGGCCGCTTCCGGCGTGAAACCCTCGCCCTCGTCGCGCACGCTGACGAACCGCTCGTCGCCGCGTTCGCCGATCTGCACCCATGCGCGGCGCGTGCCGGCATGGCGTCGTGCGTTCGCGAGCCCCTCCTGCACGATGCGGAAGACCTCGATCTGCTCGTCGGGGCCGAGCCTGATCTCGGGATCGATCTCGAGCTCGACGTCGAGCTCGCCGTCGGCGGTGAGCACGTCGACGTAGCGGCGCAGCGCGCTGTCGAACGGTGAGCGGCCGGAAGCGGACGACAGCGCGAGGATCGCGTACCGCGCTTCCTGCTGGGCGGCGAGCGCCGCTTCTTTCAGGCGCGGAATCGTGGTCGCGGGATCCGCGCCGTTCTCGAGCATCGCGGTGTGCGTCGAGATGGTGAAGAGGTATTGCGCGAGCCCGTCGTGGATGTCGCGCGCGACGCGTGCGCGCTCCTCGGCGACGGCGCGCCCGAACTCCGACGCGCGGATCGCGCGCCAGAGCGCGATCAACAGCACCGCGTTCGCGACGAGCATCAGGAAGTCGCCGCGCGAGACCTGGTCGTGCGTCGTGGTCGGCGCGAAGAGGACTGCGAGAGTCGCGAACAGCGTCAGCGAGCCGATGATCGAGAGCCACTGGTCGAGGTCCTCGCGATGACGGCGGTAGCGCTCGCCGTACGCGACGGCGCTCGCAAGCTGCAGCAGCGCCTCGAGCGCGAGGACGCCGTTGACGGAGTTGTGGTTCGCACCGCGCGCTGCCAGTACGAGCAGCGGGACGGCGCACAGCGAGATGCCGACCGACCACCAGAGTGCTGCGGTGCGACGGCGTATGCGTCCGGTGGCGAACGGCGCGGCGGCGACGAGCGCCCAGCCGAGCGTGCGGCCCGCCGCCCCGGAGGCGAGCCACGACAGCCCGATCGCGAGGAACCCGGCGACGAGGAAGAGGTCGAAGCGGCGGCCCTCGACTGCGAAGCGTGCGCCGCACAGCACGGCGATCAGCCCGGCGCTCAGCGCGAATGCCGTCGCGAGCACGACGCGCAGCTCGGGCTCGACGTACGGCCGGCGCAGCGAGGAGTACGCCAGGAAGAGGCCGAGCGTCGCTCCCAGGAGCGTCACGAGCAGGACCTGCCACCGCAGGAAGGACTGGAAGCGGTCGTCGCGCATACGCTTTCGTATCGGCAGAAGTGCCGCCGCCCATGACCGAGCGCATCCTCATCGTCGACGACCATCCCCTCACGCGCGAGGCGCTGGCCGGGCTGCTGGCGCAGAACGGGTTCGAGGTGCTCGGCCAGGCAGCGAGCGCGGAGGAGGCGATCGAGCTCGCGCGTGAGCTTCAGCCCCAGCTGGTGCTCCTCGACCTGACGATGCCCGGCCTCGGCGGGCTCGCGGCGCTCCCGCTGATCCGCGGCGAGGCGCCCGGTGCGGAGGTGGTGATCCTCACCGCGTCGGAGGACGAAGGGAGCCTGCTGCAGGCAATCCGGTCCGGTGCCGCGGGTTACCTCCTGAAGAGCGAGCCGCCCGAGCGGATCGTCGAGTTCCTGCGCAGCGTCGCGCGCGGCGAGGCGGCCCTGTCAGGCGCCGTCGCGCGCCGCCTGCTCGCGCAGGTGCGCGAAGGCTCGCGCGGCGAGGTCCCCGAGTCGGTCGCGCAGGCGCTGTCTGCGCGCGAGCTCGAGGTGCTGCTCCTGCTCGACCACCACCTCTCGACGGAGGAGATCGCACAGCGTCTCTTCATCTCGGAGCACACCGTGCGCTCGCACGTGAAGAACCTGATGGCGAAGCTCGGCGTCTCCTCACGCCGCGACGCTCTCGAGAAGCTCAGGTCGTGAAGCCCGCCAGCGCGGACTCGACGAGCGCAGGCAGCGTGCGCAGGTTGTAGCCGCCTTCCAAAACGGCGGCCACGCGCGGCGCCAGCTGCGTGCAGCGTCGCGCGAGCTCGGCGAACGTCTCCGTGCCGAGCTCGAGCATCGCGAGCGGATCCTCGACGTGCGCGTCGAAGCCGGCCGACACGAGGAGTAGCTCCGGGTCGAACGCGCGCACGCGCGACTCGACCTCCGCGAACGCGTCGAGGTACTCCTCGTCGCCGCACCCCGCGCGGAGCGGCACGTTCAGCAGCCCCTCGCCTTGCTCGTCCGGCCCGCCGGTGCCGGGATAGAACGGCCACTGGTGCAGCGACGCGAAGAAGATCGTCTCGTCGTCGCCGAGAATGTGCTGCGTGCCGTTGCCGTGATGGACGTCCCAGTCGACGATCGCGACGCGCTCGATCCCGAGCTCGGCCTGCGCCCAGCGCGCGGCAATCGCGATCGAGTCGAAGAGGCAGAAGCCCATCGCGCGATCACGCTCCGCGTGATGGCCCGGGGGTCGTGCCAGCGCAAAGCCGCCGCGCCGCACCGCTTCGACAGCCGCGCCCGCGGCGAGCAGGGCCGCCTCGAACGTCGTCTCCGTGCAGAGCGTGTCCGGGTCGATCCACCCGACGGTCGTGCGCACGCGCTCGACGAGCGCCGGGTTGTGGCAGCGCAGCACATCGTCCACCGCGCACGGGGTGCACGAGACGAAGTCGAAGCACTCGTGCAGCACCTCGATGCGCCCCTGCGACTCCGGGTGGCCGCCTGTCGGATGAAGCGTCGCGAAAGCCGGGTGGCTAACGACGTCCATCGAGTCTCGTCGCGACCGCGTTCAGCTCGAGGCTGCGTGCATGGTCGGACGCGCGCGCCCAGTCCGGCGGCGTCGGGCGCAACTCCGGGAGTGGCGCCGCCGCATCCATCGTCGCGATGCTCCGGTAGAGCCGAAGGTCGTCGGCGATCGTCGAGAACCGTCCTTCGACGAGTGCATGCTCGAGCGTGCCGTACTGCTTCAGCAGATCCGCTGCCTTCTTCGGGCCGATGCCGGGCGCGCCCGGGATCTTGTCCGACGAGTCGCCGCGCAGCGCGATGAAGTCCGGCACCTGTGCGGGCTCGACGCCGTACCGCTCGCGCACCTCGGCGACGCCGATGCGCGCCAGTTCCGAGACGCCCTTCACTGGCTGCAGGATCGAGACGCGCTCGCTGACGAGCTGGAACGCATCACGGTCCGACGTCGCCACGAGCACCGGCCCGTCCCACGCGGCCGCTGACGCAGCGAGGAAGTCGTCAGCCTCGTAGCCCGCGTGCTTCGCGACGAGGAAGCCGTACGACGTGCAGACGTCCGGCAGCATCGCGAGCTGCTCGATGATCGACTGCTCGAATTCGCGGCCGGACTGATAGACCGGCAGCGCCTCGTGCCGGTACGTCGGCACCTCGAGCGTGTCCCACGCGACGAGCACCGCCTCGGGCTGCTCCGCCTCCCACAGGCGCAGCAGGAAGTTCGAGAAGCCGACGATCGCGTTCAGGCGGATCGACTTCGGCAGCGCGTGGTACGCGCGGTGCGCGAGCGAGTCGCCGTCGATCGCCAGCAGCAGCCCGCTCACAGCGACTCCTCCAGCACACGGATCGCTGCCATCAGGCGCTCCGTTGTCTCGGCTGCATCGTCGGAGAGCTCCACCGGCTCACCGAAGCGCACGCGCCAGCGCTCGAGCCGGCTCAGCCCGTTCGTCCCCTTGATGCCCGCGGGGATCAGCGGCACGCCCGCCTCGATCGCGATCCGCGCCGCGCCGGAGTGCGCGGAGGCCGAGAACTTCTTTCGAATCCCTTTGCGGCGGCGCGTCCCCTCCGGGAACATCGCGATGACGTGCCCGTCGCGCGCGAGCTCGACCGCGGTCTGGATCGCGGCGCGGTCGGCCCGGCCGCGGTGCACCTTGAAGGCGCCGGCGGCGGCGATCGCCGACCCGAGCGGGAACCAAAAGAGCTCCGACTTGGCCATGAACCGCAGGAAACGGCTGGGCCAGAGCGGTAGGCCGAGCAGCCACGGGTCGAGATTCGAGACGTGGCCGGCCGCGAGCACATAACCCCCGGAAGCGGGCAAATGCTCCGTTCCGAGCGCCTTGAAGCGGAACGCGAACCGCGCCACCGGCCACGAGATTGCGGCGACGAACGAGTAGAAGAGGCTGGGCCTGGGTGGACGGGTCACGCAGGGCGAGTATCGCCAAAAGCGGGCCAAGGGCTATGGTGGCGCGCGAAATGGCTGCAAGCAACAACAAGAGACTCGTGATCGTCGAGAGTCCTGCGAAGGCGAAGACCATCGCGGGGTACCTCGGCTCCGGCTACATGGTGGAGTCGTCGATCGGCCACATCCGCGACCTGCCGAACAACGCGTCGGAGATCCCCGCCGCGCACAAGGGCGAGGCCTGGGCGCGCCTCGGCGTCGACGTCGAGCACGACTTCGAGCCGCTGTACGTCGTCGACTCCCGCAAGAAGAAGGTCGTCTCCGACCTCAAGGCGAAGCTCAAGCAGGCGGACGAGCTCTTGCTCGCGACGGACGAAGACCGCGAAGGCGAGGCGATCGCCTGGCATCTCATCGACGTTCTCAAGCCGAAGGTGCCGGTGCGCCGCATGGTGTTCCACGAGATCACGAAGCCTGCGATCGAACGCGCGCTGAACGACACGCGCGAGATCGACGACCGCCTCGTCGACGCGCAGGAGACGCGCCGCATCCTCGACCGTCTCTACGGCTACGAGGTGTCGCCGGTCCTGTGGCGCAAGATCATGCAGGGCTTGTCCGCGGGCCGAGTGCAGTCGGTCGCGACGCGCATGGTCGTCGAGCGCGAGCGCGAGCGGATGGCGTTCACCGCCGCCGAGTACTGGGACATCGAAGCGACGTTCGACCCGGGCGAGTTCAATGCGCGGCTGTCGGCTGTCGACGGCAAGCGCGTCGCGCAGGGCCGCGACTTCACGCAACAGGGGCAGCTAAAGAGCGCCGACATCGTCCAGGTGACGGAAGCGGACGCGCGCGAGCTCGCGAAGAAGCTCGAGGGCGTCGACTTCACCGTCACGTCCGTCGAGGAGAAGCCGTACACACGCCGGCCCGCTGCGCCGTTCATGACCTCGACGCTGCAGCAGGAGGCGGGGCGCAAGCTGCGCCTTAGCGCGCAGCAGACGATGCGCACCGCGCAGCGCCTCTACGAGAACGGCTACATCACGTACATGCGCACCGACTCGACGACGCTGTCGGAGTCGGCCCTCACGGCCGCGCGCGAGCAGGCACGCGAGCTCTACGGCGCCGACGCGGTGCCGGACAAGCCGCGCCAGTACACGCGCAAGGTGAAGAACGCGCAGGAGGCACACGAGGCCATCCGTCCCGCGGGCGACCACTTCCGCACGCCGGATGACGTGAAGCGCGAGCTGAACACCGAGGAGTTCCGTCTCTACGACCTGATCTGGAAGCGCACGGTTGCGTCGCAGATGGCAGACGCGCGCGGGCAGACCGTGTCGGTGCGCATCGCCGGCGGCAACGCCGAGTTCGCGACGGCCGGCACCGTCATCACCTTCCGCGGGTTCCTGCTCGCGTACGAGGAGAGCCACGACGAGCCGGTGGGCGGCGACACCGAGGAGCGCCTGCTGCCGAAGCTCGCCGAAGGCGACAAGCTGAGCGCGACCAAGCTCGAGCCCGAAGGCCACTCGACGAGCCCGCCCGCGCGCTACACCGAGGCGTCGCTCGTGAAGGCGCTCGAGGAGCGCGGCATAGGCCGCCCGTCGACGTACGCATCGATCATGGGGACGATTCTCGACCGCGGCTACGTGCGGAAGCAGGGCCAGGCGCTCGTGCCGGAATTCCTCGCCTTCGCCGTCGTCAATCTGCTCGAGCAGCACTTCGCGCAGCTCGTCGACTACGACTTCACCGCGCGCATGGAGGACGACCTCGACCGCATCGCCGAGGGCGAGGAGAGCCGCACCGACTGGCTGCGCCGCTTCTACTTCGGAGAGAACGGCGAGGAGGGGCTGAAGCGCCTCGTCCAGGATCTCGGGGACATCGACGCGCGCGCGATCAACACGGTCGAGATCGGCAACGGCATCGACCTGCGCATCGGCAAGTACGGGCCGTATCTGCAGAAGGGCGACGCGCGTCAGACGCTCCCGCCGGACATCGCGCCGGACGAGCTCACCGTTGCGCGCGCGGAGGAGATCCTGGCTGCCGGCTCGCAGGACCGCGAGCTCGGCGCCGATCCGGAGACCGGCAACACGATTACGGTGAAGACCGGGCGCTACGGGCCGTACGTCACCGAGGTGCTGCCCGAGGGCGACGAGTCGAAGCCGCGGACTGGATCGCTGTTCAAGACGATGTCGCCGGAGACGGTCACGCTCGACGAGGCAATGAAGCTGCTCTCGCTACCGCGCACGCTCGGCGAGTCGGACGGCGAGGAGGTCGTCGCGACGAACGGCCGCTACGGCCCGTACGTGAAGAAGGGCACGGACAGC
>DASZBP010000054.1:0-2368 GCA_035943915.1 Gaiellaceae bacterium
CATCCTGTTCGAAAGCTCGATCTGGATGTCCGTCTTCTTCGAGCGGCGCTGGTTCGCTTCGCTCGCGTCGATCGAGGCAAGCTAGCGGACGATCTCGCCCAGCCGATCTAGCTGCCACTCCGCTCCGCCGCGAAGCCCGCGCCCTAGGCGGCCACTCGCGATCCGGAGTACTGCCTAAGGTCCGCCGGAGAGGTCGGAGACATGCCAACAGCCTGATCGCTTCTCTTTGTTGAGTGTCGCTGGTGTGTAGGAGACTTTTTGGCCCAGGTTCGTCTTGTAGTCATCGATGAAGACCGGACGCCCGTCGAGGGTTCCCCAGGGCCTCAACATCTGCTTGTTCCTCACATCGAAGCGTTGGAGCTGCGCCTTCGCTTAGCAGGGCTGTCGTCCCGAAGGTAGTCGCGACCGCGATAATGAATTCGGCTGCCGAGACCACCGCAAGACGTGACCGTCAAGGCGACACCGATAAGCAAGATCGCCCGTTTCGGCATGAGGCACACTAGACGAGGCTCGGCCAGGCGGAAATGCAAGATTCGTCCACCGCGCGCGTTGGCACGAGCGCGCAGCCGCGTGCGGCTCGGCTGGGCCAGTGTTCCGGAATGACCCCTGAGCGATGGCGCTTGAAGTAGGAGATGATCGCGTCCTGTAGACGCGAAAGGAGCTAGCCGGTAATGAGCACCCAGACCGACCCTCCGGTCAACCCAAACAAGGCGCTGTGGGAGAAGGGCGACTTCACTCGGATCGCCGAGTCTATGCGCGGGAGCGGCGAGGCTCTCGTGGCCACTCTCGGAGTCACACCGGGCATCGATGTCCTCGATCTCGGCTGCGGCGACGGCACCACCGCTGTTCCTGAGGCACGGCTCGGCGCGAACGTGCTCGGGGTTGACATCGCGGAGAACCTCGTCGCGGCGGGCAACGCGAGAGCGCAGCAGTTCGGCCTCGCCAACCTGCGCTTCCAGGAGGGCGACGCGACCGACCTGAAGGATCTTGCCGACCACAGCTTCGACCTGGTCGTCTCGATCTTCGGCGCGATGTTCGCCCCCAAGCCATTCGATGTCGCGAAGGAGGTCGTCCGAGTTACCCGGCCGGGCGGCCGGATCGTGATGGGGAACTGGATCCCGAATGATCCGACCTTCGTCGCGCAGCTCCTTCGAGTCAGCATGGCGTACTCGCCTCCGCCGCCGGAAGGCTTCGTGAGTCCGATGACGTGGGGCGTGGAGGAGAACGTGCTCGAGCGGTTCGGTGCCGCAGGCATCCCCGCCGAGAACATCACCTGCGAGCGGACACTGTTCGTGTTCGAGTCGGCGAGAACACCTTCGGAATACCTCGCCGACTTCCGGGACTACTACGGACCGACGATGAACGCATATGCCGCTGCTGCAGCCGACGGCCGCGAGGTCGATCTACACCGCGAGCTGGAGGCGCTCGTCGATGAGCACAACAAAGCGGAGGGCGAAGGGACACGCATCGAAGCCGCCTACCTTCGTGTGACCGCCATGGCCTGATGCCAACTGTTCCGGAAAGTTCACCGCTGCAGGTGCCAGGCTCGAAGCCACCAACCAAGGGCTGAGCTACGCTCGCCTGCGCCAGTGTTCCCGTATGACGGCTGAGCACTCGACGATCTGACCGTCGAGCTTCAGCACCGGATTCCGCCGCAGAGAGCTGCGCGATCGCGCAGCGTCCGCGTCGCGAAGCTCTCTCAGAGTGTCTTCTCGAAGACGACTGCACCCAGTGCACGTGCATGCCTGCCCGCTCGTAGAGGCGCTGCGCACCGGTATCGCTCTGCGCATCGACCCCGAGCCCGACCGAGCGCTTGCCAATGGCGGCGAACGTCCCGAAAGCGTCGTACAGCAGCGCCTCGCCGAGCCCTTGCCGCCGCCAGTCGCTGCGCGTGAAGAGTCGCGCGATCCACGCAACGCCCATCCGCTCCGGCCGGCCGATGGTGCCCGCGACGATCTCGCCCCCTGCACGGACGACCGCCCAAAGGTCGGGCGAGAAGTCGTCAGCGTCAATGTATGCGGCGCGCCACTCCTCGAAAGACTTGCGATCGTGCTGCCAGTGGTCGGCGAAGGCGGACTCGTAAACGGCGTGAAACTCCTCGGCGTCGGAAAGCTCGAACCGCGTCACGGTGACGCCCACGGGCCAGAAAGGGGATCGGGGCTCGCGGGGGAGATCGATTCGCATTTGCCAGAAGCGGCGAATCTCCTCGTAGCCGTGATCGCGCAGAAGCGCCTGGGCTCGCTCGTCGGCGATCAGCACAGCGTTCTGCACACGCGCCACCCCGCGCGCACCGAGAAGCTGCTCAAGCTCGGCGACGAGGAACGCGCCCACACCGCGTCCGAACTGCTCCGGGTGCACGTAGGCGTCT
>DASZBP010000055.1:0-5258 GCA_035943915.1 Gaiellaceae bacterium
CGACCTTCGTCCGGCCGGCGCGACGCACCCAGTTCTTCACGCGGCCACGCTACTGCAAGCCGTGCACGTAAGCCCACGCCTGGCGCAGGCCGGACGGCCGCCACAGCCCGAGCACGAGCGCGTACAGCACCACCCCGACGACGGCAGCCGCGACCGCGCCGAGCAACGCGCCGGGCACGCCGAAGGTGACGGCTGCGATCCCGCCGCAGATCACCGCCGCCGTGAGGACGCCTCGCGTCGTCATCTGCACCGCGCGCAGCCAGACGAGGAGCGCCGCGAGCACCAGGGCGGTCGTGACCGCCATCCCCGCAGCGATGCCCGCGAGCCCGAACCAGGCGCTCAGGCCCCACTCGAGCAGCACGTGCACCGCCAGTGCCGCCCCGGCGACGAGGGGCAACCAGCGCGCGCGGCCGCGCACGAAGAGCAGCGGGTACGCGATCGTCAGCGCAACCGAGGCGACGGTCCACGGCGCGAGATACGCGACGAGCCGGCTCAGCTCCGCACCGGTGCCTCCGCCGTACTTCGGCCCGAGCACGTGCTGCGTGACGAATGCGCCCGCGACGGCGAACACACCCGACGCCGCCGCGATCGGCACGAGCGAGATCCACGACGCTGCGATCACATGCCGGCCACTGCGCTCGGGCGACTCGCCCTCGCGCGCAAACGGGACCGTCGTGACCAGCGCAAGCGAGGTCGCCGTGAGCTGCACGAAGAACGAGGCGATCAGATACGCGAACGAGAACGTGGTGGCGCCTCCCGTCTCGAGCCCCGACGCGAAGCGGTCGCCCACGAGGTACAGGCCCTGCAGCGCGACCGGCAGGGTGACCCCCTCGGCGAGCGCCGCAAGGCGTGCCCACGGTCGCTGGTCGGGCAGGCCGACCCCGCCGCGCCGCGCGAGCGCCGCGAGGGGCCACAGCAGCGAGACCACGCCGTTGACGGCGAGCCCCCACGCGAACGCGATCAGGCCGTGGTCGACGAGGGCGACCGTGACGACGAGCCCCGCGATCGACCCGGCTGCGAACCCGAACGCCGACGAGGCGTAGTCGTCGAATGCCGCGAGCGCGCTGGCCACGACGCCGCCCAGCACCTGCGCCGCCGCGGACGCGACGACCCATGGCAGCAGCACCGCCGCGTAGTGCGCAGATGCGGGGCGCGAGCTGAGGACGGAGGCGATGCCGTGCGGCCAGAGGATCGCCGCCACAACCGCCGCCAGAAGCGGCCCAGCGAGCGCCGCTGCCCAGACGCCGGTCTCCGCGGCCAGTCTCCGTGCCGCCCGCGCCTCGACGAATCGCGGCAGCGCCACGACGCGCACGACTCCGGCCACCAGGACGAGCACTGCGTAGACCGAATACGCGAAGAAGAACCCGTCGGTCTTAACGCCGTGCCCAAACTTGCGCGAGAGAATGACTCCGGCGACCGCGGCGGTTCCGCTCACCGCGACCGTCGAGATGCCCGTCAGAATCCCGCTCGAGACCGTTCCCCGCCCGCGTGAGCGATTACCCTGCATCGATGTCCCGCGACGATACAGCGACCTGGACGAAGACCGAGCTCGACCGCCTGGTCGAGGAGCTCGGTGACGTCTACGGAGGACGTACCTGCCTGGTCACCGGCGCGGACGGCTTCATCGGCTCTCACCTGACCGAGGCGTTGGTCGCGCTGGACGCGAACGTGATCGCGTTCGTGCGCGCGACGTCGTCAGGCGCGCTGAACAACATCTCACATCTGCGCCAGCAGGTGAAGGTCGTGTTCGCCGACCTGACGGACAAGACGTCGATCGACTACTGCGTCCGTGATCACCTCGTGACGGCGCCCGACAGGCCGTACGTGTTCCACATCGGAGCGCAGGCGCACGTCGGAGAATCGTGGCACCGGCCGTACGAGACGATGATGGCGAACACGATCGGGACGTTGAACCTTTTGCAGTCGATCGTCGACCACGACGTCGAGCTGGAGAAGTTCGACACCGCGGGCACGTCGGAGGAGTACGGCAACGTGCGCGAGGCGGTGGCGCATCATCACGACTTCGACGAGGCGGGGTCCCTGATCCTTCATGAGCGCTCGCCGATCAACCCGAAGAGCATTTACGCCACGAGCAAGGTCGCGGCCGACTTCCTGACGATGAACTACCACGACGCCTACGGCATCCCGGCGATCACGACCCGCATGTTCAACAACTACGGGCCGCGCCAGAACCCGCGCTACGTGACAGGCACGATCATCACGCAGGCGCTGACGCGGCCGGAGATCGAGCTCGGCGCGCTCGAGCCGTTGCGCGATTTCTGCTTCACGACCGACGGTGTCCGCGGCCACCTCACCGTCGCGGCGAAGGGCGTGCCCGGCGACGTCTACGTCTATGGCCAGGGCGAGAACATCTCGATGGCCGACTGGACGGAGAAGATCCTCGACATCGGCGCCGCCAACGGCTTCTGGCCCGGCGACCGGCACGTCGTCACCAACGAGGGCCGGCTGCGCCCGGGCGTCACCGACGTCATGGCGCTCCGCGTCGGCCACGAGAAGCTCACGCAGGAGACCGGCTGGGAGCCGATGGTCTCCTGGGACGAAGGCGTCCTGCGCACGATCCAGTGGTACGCCGCCAACCGGGACCGCTGGATCGGCCGCGTCGACTGGCGCGATCGCGTGACGTCGAAGTGAGCCGCGTCCTCGTCACCGGCGGCGGCGGGTTCCTCGGCTCCCATCTTGTCGAGCGGCTGGAGGCAGCCGGCGACGACGTCTTCGTCGCGCGCCGCGCCGACTACGACCTCACGCGCTTCGACGACGCCGAGCGCCTGTTCGAGGACGTGCGGCCGGAGCTCGTCTTCCACCTCGCCGCCGAGGTCGGCGGCATCGGCGCGAATCGCGAGAACCCGGGCCGCTACTGGTACGCAAACCTGATGATGGGCGCGCACGTGCTCGAGCTCGCGCGCATCCACGAGACGCGCAAGGTCGTCACGCTCGGGACGATCTGCGAGTATCCCAAGTTCACGCCCGTGCCCTTCCACGAGGACGACCTCTGGAACGGGTATCCGGAAGAGACGAACGCGCCCTACGGCATCGCGAAGAAGGCGGTGCTCGTCGGCGCGCAGGCCTACCGCCAGCAATACGGGACGAACGCGATCCACCTGCTGCCGGTGAACCTCTACGGCCCGCGCGACAACTTCAACGAGAAGACCGCGCACGTGATCCCGGACCTGATCCGGAAGATGCACGAGTCGTCGGAGCGCATCGTCCTGTGGGGCGACGGCTCGCCGACGCGTGAGTTCCTCTACGTCGACGACTGCGTCGAGGGGCTCGTCCTCGCAGCCCAGCGCTACGACGGCGACGAGCCGGTGAACCTCGGTACCGGTCACGAGATCACGATCCGGGACCTCGCCGACCTCATCGCCGAGCTGTGCAGGTTCGAGGGGGAGATCGTGTGGGACGAGTCGATGCCGAACGGGCAGCCGCGGCGAAGCCTCGACACGACGCGCGCGCGGGAGCTCTTCGGCTTCGAGGCGCGCACCGACTTCCGTGACGGCCTCGCGCGCACGGTCGCGTGGTATCGCGAGCACGCACTCGCGCATGCAGAAGGCTAGAACCACGCTCCCTTGGTTGCGGACGGTGCGGCCGTGGCCGCTCCTCCTCGCGCTCGCCGCACTTCAGCTCGCGCTCGCGTTGTGGTTCGGCTTCAAGACCCCTCATAACGGCTGGATCTGGTACTCGGGCGGAGACGCGACCGAGTACTGGGCCGAGCAGTGGTCGATGGCTCACCTGTCGATCCCGCAGGCGGTGATCGGCCCGGGGCTCCCCGTCTATTACGCGTGGGTGCCGCTCGTCGCCGGCGCGACGCTACTGCAAGGCGCTGCGGTGATCGTGCTCTTGCAGGCGATCGTGCTCGTGCCACTCGCATTCATCCTCTTCTGGCTCATCGCCGACCGCCTCTTCGGTCGCGTCTACGCATGGGCGTGCGCGCTGCTCTGGATTGCCGGGCCGTTTCTCCTGATCCACGGGTTCGTGTCGCGCTACCGGCCGGCCTTCGACCAGCAGTTCCTCGTTCCGCACTGGTTCGGGTTCACCAACATGGCGGACTTGCCGTCACTCGTCGCCGTGCTCGCATCGGCGTGGCTGCTCCTGCGCGCGGTCGACCTGCAGTCACGGACGGACGCGGTGCTGGCCGGGCTCGCGTGGGGCATCGCGCTGATGCTCAAGCCGTCGAACGGCTTCTTCGTCATCGCTGTCGCAGTGCTGTTTCTCGCGACGCGGCAATGGCGGCAGGCGGCGCACTTCGCCGTCGCGCTCGTCCCAGCCCTGCTCGTGCTCCTGCTCTGGAAGCTGCGCGGCCTCGGGACGATCCCGATCACGTCGTCCTCGTACCAACACGTACGACTCGCCGCGGGAATCGACCCGACGCTGGCTGTCGGCACGTCGAAGTACGGCGGCTTCAACTGGAGCCACCTGCAGCAGGAGATCATCCAACTGCGCGAGTTCTTCTGGAGCATGCGCTTCCTCGAGTTCCTGCTGTTCGCAGGCGCGTTCGGGGTGATCCGGCGGCGGCCGACGCGCGGGCTCTTCGTCGTCTCCTGGTTCGCCGCCTACGGGATGATCAAGGGCTCGAACACACAGGCGAACTTCGACACCACGTCATGGTTCCGGCTTTCGGAGCCCGGGCTGCCGGCGTACATCCTCCTTGCGGTCGGCGTCGTGTACTGCCTCCCGGTGCTGGGACGGCGCGCCACCGAGCTCGCTGCGCCCGCGGTCGAGCGGCTCGACGTGCGCCGCATCGCAGTGTCCGCCGCATTCGCCGCCGCGATCCCTGTCCTCGTGATGGTCATCGCGCAGCCTGCGTCGTCGATGCGCATCGCGCGCGACAACTCCACCGTCAACGAGGCGCCGCTCTCGGACGCCTTCGACCTTCGAGCGCATCGTCACGGAGACAAGCTGACGCTCACATGGCGCCGGCCCCCGCACGGCACGACGACGCCGCTCTTCGCTCTCTACTACGCGGGCCGGAACAACGGCTGCGAGGAGCCGGAGCAGGGTGCACGTGAGTGCAGGCTCGACATGACCACGTTCAAGCGCGTGCGCAAGACGAGCATCACCGTCCCGCACGCGAAGGGCACGTACTGGTTCCGCGTCGGCATGGTCGCGAACTACAAGCTCTCGACCGGCAGCGGCGACCTGATGCTGCTCAGTCGTGCTGTTCGCGTTCGCTGAGCCGCGCCTCGAGCAATGCGAGGCGCTGCGCCAGGATCACGTTCTGGTCGGAGAGGCGCGAGATCACC
>DASZBP010000056.1:0-3235 GCA_035943915.1 Gaiellaceae bacterium
AGCATGATGTTCATGACGCCGATCCCACCGACAAGCAGCGAGCTCGCGGCGACCGCAGCCAACAGAACCGTAAAGGTGTGGGTGCTGGCGCTCGTCGTCTGCAGTAGCGAGGCCTGGTTGAGCACACTGAAGGCCGCGGAACCGTCGCTGTTGGAGTGGCTGGGCGTCAGGATGGACGTCGCTTCCGACTCGGCAGCGTTCACCGCACCGGCCGACTTTGCGACCACGAGGATCTGGTTCAGCTGTCCGCTATGGCCGACAAGAAAGTCCTGTGCTGTCGTGAGCGGGAGCAGAACAACGCTGTCCTGGTCCTGAAAGCCGTTAGAACCCTTCGACTTCAACAAGCCTTCAACGGTGTAGTTGACGCCGTTCAGCTTGATCGTCTGCCCGACCGGGTCACTACTGCCGAACAGATCCTGCGACACGGTCGTGCCGATGACGACTACCCGTGCATGGCTTGTAACGTCGGAGGCAGTGATAAAACTGCCTTCACTGATGTCGGCTTTGCGCGCCTCCTGATAGGACGGCGTTGTGCCGGCGACGGTATCTGGGGAAACGGTTGCGACGTCGCGGCTCGCGGTTACCGAGC
This sequence comes from Gaiellaceae bacterium, assembly GCA_035943915.1. GTDB lineage: Bacteria > Actinomycetota > Thermoleophilia > Gaiellales > Gaiellaceae > PALSA-600. Next base: position 590 of record DASZBP010000056.1, read on the forward strand.
TGGCGCTCACGACCGGGGTCGCCGACTTGATGTCGGGTGCGGCAGACACATCCTCGAGCGCCTTGACGTCTTTCGTGGTCAAGAACGTGAACGTGCTCGCGCTCGAGGAGCGCCGGCCGAAGCCGAAGCCGCCTGACTGAATCGTGAGCAGGTTCGTGCCGAGACCCTCGATCTGCTTCTGAACGGCAGACGCCGAGCCGCGGCCGACAGCGACCAGGATGATCACCGAAGCGACCCCAATCGAAATACCGAGGAGCGTCAGAAACGAACGCAGGCGGTTGGCCATCACTCCGTGCACGGCCATCCGTGCCGCCTCGAAGATGCTCATGCCCGCCCTACCTGAAGATGAGCGGGCGAAACAGACTGCGGCTCCGGTGGCGGCCCGGCAACTGACGCTTGGCGCATGTCGGCGACGATCTGGCCGTCGGCAACCTGGATGACACGCTTTGCATGCGCCGCCACATCGGGCTCGTGCGTGATCATCACGATCGTTCGACCGGCCGAGTTCAACCGGTAGAAGATCTCCATCACCTCGCGCGTCGAGGCTGTGTCGAGGTTGCCGGTCGGCTCGTCGGCGAGGATGATCGCTGGCTCCGTGACGATCGCTCGCGCGATCGCCGCGCGCTGCTGCTGGCCGCCGGAAAGCTCTGAGGGCACATGCGTGCCGCGGTCGCCGAGCCCGACCGCTTCGATCGCGGTCCGTGCGCGCCGGCGCCGTTCAGCCTTTGGCACGCGTGCGTAGATGAGCGGCAGTTCGACGTTACGTACCACCGTCGTTCGCGGGATTAGATTGAAGCTTTGAAACACCAAGCCGATTTGGCGGTTGCGGATGTAGGAGAGCTCGAAGTCGTCGAGCGCGCCGACGTCGATGCCGTCGAGCAGATAGGAGCCGCGTGTCGGCTGGTCGAGACAGCCGACGATGTTCATCAGTGTCGACTTGCCGCTGCCGGAGCTGCCGATGATCGCCAAGTAGTCGCCGCGCTCGAGTGCAAAGTCGACGTTCCGCAGCGCGTGCACCGCGATCTCTCCGTCGCCGTAGATCTTCGAGACTCCGGTCAGCATCATCAAGGCCGGCTCAGTCCCGGATTCGCGCCCCAGGACGGGGCGCGAATCGTTCGGAAGGGCGTTGTTGTAGTGCTGATCAACCACCACCGGGGATGCCCCCGCCTGTGAACCCGGCAGGCGGGCCTCCGCCGGCCCGGCCAGCGCCCGTACCGGCGCCGGTCGTTGCGCCCGTACCGGTGGTCGCCACTCCGCTCGATGTGACGACGCGCTGGCCGGCCCTGAGCCCGCTCTCGATCGCCGTCGCCGAGTCGCCCTTGAGACCGGCGACGACACTGACGGTGCGCTGGACGCCATTTTGGAGAACCTGCACGGTCGCGCCTGCGCCGCTTCCGGTGACTGCGCCATTCGGGACATTGAGGATGTTGTCGCGCTCCCCGGTCGTTACCGAAGCGTTCGCCGACATGCCCGGCTTCAGGCCGGCGACGGTGCGGTCGAGGGCCATCGTGACGGTGTACTGAACGACTCCGGACGACGAGGTGCCGGTGATGTCGATGGCCACGACGTGTGCGGCGAGTTCCTTGTTCGGCAGCGCCGAGACCGTGATTGTCGCCGCTTGTCCAAGGCGGATCTTCGCCGCGTCGGACTCGCTGAACGAAGCCGTGACTTGAAGGCCCTTCAGACTGACCAGCTCGACAAAGCCCGAGCTCGAACCGCCTGACGTCGAGCTGCTGCTGGACGTCGACGAACTCGAAGACGTAGAGGAGGCGTTAGTGCTCGTCCCCGTGCCGCTGACGCTTTCACCAACCGTCCCGTTGACCTTCGCCACGGTGCCGGCCGACGGGGCACGCAGCACCGTCTGCGCGAGGGCCAGCCTCGCGCTGGCTAGCGTGACCTGTGCCTGAAGAACGCTCGCGCGATCCTGAGCCAGCGTCGCCGCGGTGGTTGTTGACTTGGTGGCGTTGTTTGCCTTGGTTGACTTCAGCGCGAGCTTCGCCGTGGCGACCTGCTGGATCGCAGTGGCAATCGACTGATGATCCTTGGTCAGCGTTGCGGTGCGATTCGACTGCGCAGTCTCTAGTTGCGTCTTGATCGACGATTTTGCGGAAGTAATCTGGTTGCGGTCAGAGACGATCTTCGACTCGTCCGAAGTGATCGATGTCTGATCCTGGCTCAGCGTCGTCTGCAGGCTCTGCAGCGTCTGGAGCTTCGACTGGTCCTGCGTCAGTTGGTACTGCGTGGCGTTCATGAGCTTCGCCTGGTCTTGCAGACGTCGTGCGTCGTAATCGACCGCGTTTTGGTCGTCGTCGATCGTGCTCTGCCAAGACTTCTGCTTCGACAGAGGCGCCGCGGCCTGTGACCTCTGATCGGCGGACAACTGCTGCTGGTCAGCCGTCTGCTGGGCTTGCAGGTCGTAGTTGGCCTGCGTCTCGGCCTGCTGGGTCGCGTTGTCCTGACTGACGATCGCGTTCATCGCGTTGACCGCCTCGTCGGCAGTGGCGTAGGTGGCGCCATTCACAGTCAGCTTCGCCTTGTCCCCTTGCAGCTTCGCCACAGCTCCGCGCAAGTTGCCGCGGTCCGTCCGAAGCTGGGCAACGTTCTGTTTCAACGTCACCGACGTAGCCGCCGAGGCAACGCTCTGTT
>DASZBP010000057.1:0-2730 GCA_035943915.1 Gaiellaceae bacterium
GTTCTACTTCCGGATCTCGGTCGAGGACCGCGCGGGCACGCTCGCGCGCGTCGCGGCAGCACTTGCCGAGCGTGATGTGTCTGTCGCGCGCTTGCTGCAGCATCCGGACGACGCGGGCGGTGCCACGCTCGTCGTCGTCACGCACGAGGCCGCTGCCGGCGACGTCGATGCGGCGCTCGACGCGATCGCGTCCCTGCCCCAGGTCCGTGCGCGCCCGCACGCGCTGCCGGTGGTCGCGTGACGATCCTCGGTGAGGGCAACACCCCGCTGATCGAGGCTCCGCGCCTTTCCGCGGAGCTCGGGGCGCGCGTGCACGTGAAGTGCGAGAGCCTGAACCCGACGGGAAGCTTCAAGGACCGCGGGATGGCGTTCGCCGTCGGAAGGGCGGTCGAGCGCGGCGCACATACCGTCGTCTGCGCGTCGACAGGCAACACGGCGGCATCCGCGGCCGCATACGCGGCGCGGTTCGGCGTGCGTGCCGTCGTACTCACGCCCGAGGGCGCGACCGCAACGGCGAAGCGCGCGCAGGCGCGCGCGGTCGGCGCGCACGTGGTCGAGCTCGAGGGCACGTTCGACGACGCGCTCCGCTGCTGTCGCGAGCTCGCGCAGGAAGACGGCTTCGAGCTCGTCAACTCGGTGAACCCCGATCGGCTGGACGGGCAGGCAACGCTCGTGCCCGAGCTCGTGGAGCAGCTCGGCACCGCGCCGGACCTGATCGCACTGCCGTACGGCGGCGGCGGCAACTCGTCGGCGATCGCGCTTGGCATCGAGCGCGCGGGCATCGCGACGAAGCTGCTCGGAGGCGAGGCGCGCGAGCGGCCGACCACCTTTGCGTCGGCGATCCGCATCGGCGAGCCGGCACATGCGGAGAACATCGACCGCCTGCGCGAGTCCGGCCGCCTCGAGGTCGTGACGTTGAGCGAGGACGAGATCCGCGACGCGTGGCTCGCCCTCGCGCGTGCCGAGGGCGTCTTCTGCGAGCCCGCGTCGGCTGCGGGGCTCGCCGCGCTGCGGCGCTCGCGCCCGGTCGAGGGGGCGCTCGTCGTCTGCGTCGTGACGGGTCACGGGTTGAAGGACGCGGGCGCGGTGCCCGAGGACGATCGGCCGACGGTCGCTCCGACGGTCGCGGCAATCCTCGAGGCAATCGCGTGAGGTTCCGCGCGCCGGCGACGAGCGCGAACCTCGGGCCCGGCTTCGACGCGGCGGCTGTCGCGCTCGACCTGTGGAACGAGCTCGTGGTCGAGCCGGGGGATGGCGTCGAGATCGAGGGCGAGGGCGCCGACGAGCTTCCGCGCGACGCATCACACCTGGCACTGCGTGCGTTCGCGCTGCTCGCGCCGGTCGACGGCCATCGCTTCATGTTCGTGAACCGCATCCCGCTCGAGCGGGGCCTCGGGTCGAGCGCGGGCGCGATCGCGCTCGGCTTGCAGGCGGGTGCCGCCGTTGCCGGCTCGCAGGCGAACCTGCTGGAGCTCGGCGAGCCGCTCGAAGGGCATGGCGACAACCTGGCGGCGGCGCTGCTCGGCGGCGTCACGTTGCGCTGGGGCCCGGGGCAGGCGCGGCGCATCGCCGACGACCTGCCGTTCGCGCCGATCGCCGTCATCCCGAACGCGCGCACGAGCACGAAGGAGTCGCGCGCGGCGCTGCCGGAGTCGGTGCCGCACGGGGACGCAGCGGAGACTGCCGGTGCCGCTGCGCTGCTCGGCGCGGCGATCGCCTCCGGCGATCCGGAGCTGTTCGCGGCCGCGCTGCGCGACAAGCTGCACGAGCCGTATCGTGCGTCGCCGCTGCTCGAGGAGCTGCGGCGCAGACACCTGGCGACGCTGTCGGGCTCCGGCCCGACGGTGATCGTGTGGGCGCGGCCTGACGAGGCAGACGCGGTCGCCGCGGCGATCGACGTCGCCGACGCGCGCGTGCTGCGGCTGCGCGTGGCCTAGATCCAGCGCTTCCAGCGGAAGAACACGAGCTGCGCGACCGTGGTGCCGAGAATCCAGCCCCACGACCACCAGTAGCCCCACATCCAGTGGAGCTCGGGGATGTGGCGGAAGTTCTGCCCGTAAAGGCCGACGATGAACGTCGGGACGAGCAGCAGCGAGGCGATGAGAGTGAGCGCTTCATCACCTCGTTCTGGTCGTTCGCGATCTTCCCCTGCAGGTAGTCGCGCACGCCGGCAAGCGCGTCGCGCGACGAGTCGAGAGACTCCGACGCGCGCAGCAGCTTGTCGAACGAGTCGCCGAAGGCGATCTCGACGTCGTGCGGGAACATCTCCTGCCCTTCGACCTCCACGCGGTTGTCGATGATCCGTCGCACAGCGTCGCGTGTCGGCAGCAGCGTGCGGCGGAGCGCCCGCACGTCCTCGCGCAGTTCGCGGATCCGCTTGCCGACGGCTTGCGGGCGTTCCGTCGGCACTTGGTCCTCGAGCTCGTCGATCTCGTCGTCGAGTGTGTCGAGCAGGTCGAGATACCGCTCGGCGACGTCGTCGACCAGGTGGTAGACGTACATGCCGATCTCCTCGTGCGCGCGGCATGCTTCCTTCGCGGGCTTCGGGTCGAACGGCTGCTCTCCGGGCGGTGTCTTCGAAACGGTGATCAGCCGTTCCGCAGTCGCGACGAAGTCGATCTCCTGGTAGTAGACGCGATCCTCGTCGGGGACTGCGACGGGCGCGAGGAACACGCCGAGGATGTAGTTGCCGTGTGACTCGATCCGCGGCCGCGGCTCGTCGTTGTGCTC
>DASZBP010000058.1:0-4533 GCA_035943915.1 Gaiellaceae bacterium
TGTCCAGCGCCAACTCGTTGACCAGATCGACAACGCGCTCAAGAGTCGCGCGCAGACGGTCGGCGTCGTGGCGCGTCGGCTGCCGCCTGCTGGAACCCGGCTCCCGCAACTGCCAAGGGTTCCGCCGGTCAAATTCGGGCAGCCGGACTCCTACGTTCAAATTGTCAGCAGCCAAGATGAAGTCATCTTGACGCCGGGCGACCGGGTGAGGCTGCCCACAGCCGGCGCGCTTGCCGTCGCACGGGGACGGCGCGGGGCGTTCTTCTCGGACGCCACGGTGTCTCGTGCTCACCTCAGGATCTATACGGCACGGATCGCAAACGGCGCCGTCGAGGTGGCCAGGCCGCTCGGGGACATCGACAACACGTTGAGCTGGATCAAGGGTGTGTTCACCGCCGTCTCGGCGCTTGCAATCGCGATGACAGCGGCCCTCGGTTGGTTCCTCTCACGAGCGATTTTGCGGCCGGTCAGCCGGCTGACCGCCGACGCTGAGCGCATCGCCAAGACGCGCGACCTGCAAACCGGCCCTGATGAGACACGCACCGACGAGCTGGGCCGACTCACCCGTTCGTTCAACACAATGCTGCGCGCGCTTGACGACTCTCTCACCGCGCAGCGTCAACTAATCGCCGACGCCTCGCACGAACTACGGACACCGCTGACGACTGCGCGAACCAGCCTCGAGTCGATGGAGCTGCACCCCGAACTCGACGTCGCAGTCCGGCTCACATACCTCAACACGGCCATCAGCGAACTCAAGGAGATGACTGCCCTGATCGACGAGCTCGTAGCACTGGCGCGAGGCGACGCCCAACGGTCGGAGAAGACCCTCGTGCGCCTCGACCATCTAGCAGCGGAAGCAGTTGCCGTTGCAGAGCGTCGCTTTCCGAACCCATTCCACGCGCAGTTGGAGCCGACAACCGTTGTGGGTGCCGCGGCGGATCTTTCGCGCGCTATCACCAACCTCCTTGACAACGCAGCTCAATGGAGTCCCGCAGATGCTCCCATAGACGTTTCGCTGAAGCAGGGCATCTTGACGGTGCGCGACCACGGACCTGGAGTAGCGCTCGCCGATCAACCGCGCGTGTTCGACCGCTTCTACCGCGCCGCCGCCGCCCGCACAAAGCGTGGCTCCGGCTTAGGTCTGGCGATCGTTCGCCAGACCGCCGTCGACCATGGTGGCAATGCTTCTTTGCTGAGCGCCCCCGACGGTGGCAGCGTCTTCAGCATCGACCTGTCCGCGGCCACAGCCCGCAGGCCTGCGGGTGATTTGGACGACCCACCTGACCTGGATGCCAGGCGGGTCGCGGACGCAAGCTCCACGACCCCGCCTTAGCCGCAACGCACGCCACCCCAAGAGAATTGGTGAAGACCGCACGCGGCGCGTGACGCGTAAAAGCGAGCAAGACGCTTGCCTCGACGACGTTGCCGCGTTCTCGGGGGATGCTCAGCCGCGGCTTAGTTCGGACACGGCGATGCCAGCCACCATATGAATCGACATCAACAACGCAACGCCCGCCAGCGCGAGGAGGTCTTCGCAGTGGAACTGACACAACTCACCGAAGCAAGCACTGGAGCGCGCATTCTCATCGTCGCGAGCGGTGCAGTCGATGACCGGCTCGCCGAAGTACTCGCCGGCGAGCCGCAGGATGTGCAGATCGTCGTCGTCGCGCCAGCGTTGACCAGCCGCTTGAATTACTGGTCTTCGGATGATCGTCGTAGCCGCCAAGCCGCTCAGAACGTGATCGATTGCGTGCTTGCCGAGCTGGCAGCCCTCGACTACGCCGCCCGCGGGCAGGTGGGTGATGCCGACCCCCTGCAGGCGGTCGCGGATGCCCTTTGTGTGTTTCCGGCGGAGAAGGTGATTGTCGCTTCGCACCTCGAGGCACGCCCAAACTGGCTGGCACGCGACCTCGTGTTGCGCATACGCGCAGGGTTCCAGGTCGAAGTCGTCGACATCGCGACGAATCCTCGACCTGCACAAGTCGCCGCCTAGCCGTTCAAGAACTCGGCTCTCGGCTAACGCTCAGTTCGCGCTCGCACTGCGCAGAGCCGCCGTTGGTTCTCTGCAAGCCAGAGCCTTATCGGAGCACTCAACTAGGAGACGAGCCTGATGATCGAAGCACTCAATCTCACGAAACGCTATGGCGGCCAGGTCGCGGTTAACGACCTCTCATTCACGGTCAAGCCCGGCGTCGTAACCGGCTTTCTTGGACCGAACGGCTCCGGCAAGTCCACCACCATGCGTCTGATACTCGGGCTGGATGCACCGACGGCAGGCGAGGTCAGAGTGAACGGCAGGCGCTATGCGGATTTCCCCGCGCCGCTGCACGAAGTAGGCGCCCTGCTCGAAGCGCGCTCGGTGCATACCGGCCGTTCGGCATACAACCATCTTCTGGTCCAGGCACAGACGCACGGCATTCCGCGGGCGCGCGTTGATGAGCTGATCGAGTTCGTCGGTCTGGAAGGCGTCGCAAAGAAGCGTGCCGGCCAGTTTTCGTTAGGGATGACGCAGCGGCTCGGGATCGCTTCGGCCCTGCTGGGCGACCCGGAAGTCGTCATGCTCGACGAACCGATCAACGGCCTCGACCCCGACGGAATCCGCTGGATTCGCGAACTCATGCGCACCTTGGCTTCCGAAGGCCGAACGGTATTCCTCTCATCGCATCTGATGAGCGAGATGGCAGTGACCGCCGATCATCTGATCGTGATCGGCCGTGGACACTTGATCGCAGACATCTCCGTTAACGAGTTCATTCGGCTTCACTCAAGATCAGTCGTCCTCGTTCGTTCGCCACAGGCGGGCGAGCTCGCGCAACTTCTCAGCGACCCCGCCGTAACCACCCAAGCCAAAGGCCCCGAAGTCCTCGAGGTCGAGGGCCTGACGGGTGCACAGATCGGCGAGAAGGCAGCCGCCCACAACATCGTCCTTCACGAACTCGCTCCTCAGCAGCCAACACTCGAAGAAGCCTTTATGGCCCTCACGCGCGACGAGGTCGAGTTCCACGCCAGCACGCCAACCCTCCGCGAAACTGAAGGAGCGATCGCCGCATGAGTGGCAGCCTCACCGCACCCCGGCTTCTCAGCAGAACAAGCGTCGAGCGCATGGGCATCACCCAAACCCATGTTGCGGTTTCCGAACTGACGAAGCTCCGAACGGTCCGCTCGACCCGCTACGCGTTGTTCGCCGGGTTCGTTATGACCATCGCCTTCGCGATCATCCCGGCGCTCATTAGCGCGAGCCGCTGGAACACCATGACCGTTCAAGAACGGATCAGATTCAATCCGCTGCTGACCACGCTTATGGGGGTCAACCTTGCCCAGCTGGCTATCGGCGTTGTCGGTGTGCTCGCTGTCACCGGCGAGTACTCCACCGGAATGATTCGCTCGACGTTCGCCGCGGTGCCGAAGCGACTGCCTGTGCTTTGGGCGAAGCTCGGAGTTCTTGGCGGCGTAACCGTCCTGGTTGCTCTTCCGGCAACCCTGATCGCCTTCTTCACGGCGCAGGCAATCCTTCGCGGCCACAAGCTGAATGGCCGGGACATAGCGCTGTCGTTTTCAGACCCCGGCGTTGCACGCGCGGTCGTAGGCGGCGCGCTCTATCTCATGCTCATCGGTCTGTTCGGCCTCGGAATCGGCGCAACTCTTCGCAGCACGGCCGGAGGAATCTCAGCGCTTGCGGCGATCCTCTTCGTTGTGCCGCCACTGATGAACATCTTCCCCACCAGCTGGAGCAATGCAATCTCCCCGTATCTGCCAAGTAACGCCGGACGCGCGGTCATGCAGACCAGTCATTCTGCGCACACGCTCGCCCCCTGGGTTGGTCTCGGTGTCCTCGCGGGCTACGTCGCCGTAACGATCGGCGTCGCCGCCATCCGCCTGCGACACCGCGATGTGTAGTAGAGCAACGGAACAAAGCTGCAGCCATCGCGCGCTCATCATCTCCTTAGGTTGAGCTGGTTCGATTGAGCGACCGCACGAGCCCTGCGGAACTCTGACCTGACGAAAGGGACACACAACATGCCGATACTCGGAAAACTCCGTTTTCTGAGAACGAAGCGCGGCGCCTTGATAGCCATGGGCACCTCGGCCGGGCTCGCGGGCGGAGCCTTCGCGCTCGCGTATTTCGTCCTCTTCCCCACGTCCGCGCCAAAGCCGTTCAGTCTCACGGCCACCGCGTCGCCTTCGACGAACCCAGCGGCCGGAACGGCTGCTTCAGGGGGCACCCTGGCCGGCACGTGGAAGATCGGCAGCGGCTCTCAGGTGGGCTACCGCGTCCGGGAAAAGCTCGTATTCCTCCCAGCACAGAGCGACGCCGTTGGGCGAACCTCAGAGGTAACCGGCTCGCTCACGGTTGCAACCTCGGGAAGGACAACGAAAGTGGCGTCCGCCTCCTTTAGCGCGGCGGTCAACACCTTGAAGAGCGACCGTTCAATGCGCGACGATCGCATCCACACGATCGGCCTCGAGAGCGACAAATACCCAACCGCGACGTTCAAGCTCGTGAAGCCGTTCACTTTCCCGCAGAACGCC
>DASZBP010000059.1:0-7607 GCA_035943915.1 Gaiellaceae bacterium
GACGAGGTGCACGTCGACAAGGAGCTGTTCGGCGACACGTTCCGCCGGCCGCCGCGCCTGACGCCGCTCGAGGCGCGCGCGATTCGCCTGGCGCTCGAGTTCGTCGGACCGATGATCGCCGCGGGCGCGCACTCGCCGCTCGATCGCGTGCGCGCGAAGCTCGAGGAGACGTTCGGCCAGTTCGAGCTCTCGCAGACGCCCGAGCCGCATGTCGGCGCCGAGGAAGGACTCGTCAACACTCTCACGCACGCGATCGACGAGCATCACCTCGTCGAGATCGAGTACCTGAAGCCGGAGGAGCAAGAAGTGGTCACGCGCCTCGTCGAGCCATACTCGATCGAGCGCAGCCTTCCGCACTGGTACGTCCACACGTGGGACACGGAACGCGACCAGGCGCGGTCGTACCGTCTCGACCGCATGCGCAAGGCGAAGGTGCTGAAGAAGAGCTTCACGCCGCGCGAGGACTTCGAGCCGAACCGGATGAGCGGTGCCACGAGCGCGCGCATCTGGTACTCGCCGAACGTCGCGCGCTGGGAGATCGAGAAGGGCGCGCGGCTCCTCGTCGACGGTGCGGCGGTCGCAGAGAAGTCCGTCGGCTCGCCCGAATGGATTGTCGGCGAGGTCGTGTCGTACCGCGGCGAGGCGATCGTCCTCGACCCGCCGGAGCTCCGCAAGCGCGTCGCCGAGCGCGCAAAGACGCTGGGCGCCGAGTTGCGCCCCGTCCGCGCACGCGCGTGAACGTCCACCTAGAGCGCTGGGGGCCGAACGACCTCGCGCTGCTCACTGCGCTGCTCGGCGATCCCGCGATGATGGAGCATCTCGGCGGCCCTGAGTCGCCGGAGCAGCTCGCGGCACGCCAGGCCCGCTTCGAGAAGACGCCGGGGATGTACAAGATCGTCGCGGACGAGCCGGTGGGCTCGGTCGGGTACTGGGAACGCGGCGAGGACGCGTACGAGGTCGGCTGGTCGGTGCTCCCCGCCCATCAGGGCAAGGGCTACGCGACGATCGGCATGCAGCTGCTCCTCGAGGTCATCCGCGTCGAGGGCAACCGGCGATACGTGCACGCGTATCCGTCGGTCGACAACGCGCCGTCGAATGCCATCTGCCGCAAGGTCGGCTTCACACTGCTCGGCCCGCAGGAGTTCGAGTATCCGAAGGGTCACTTCATGCAGTGCAACGATTGGCAGCTCGACCTTGGCGCGTGATTTCTACGACGACTTCGCAGCCGACTACCACCTTGCGTACGGCGGCAGGTGGGACGAAGCGGTCGAGCGACAGGGACGCGCACTCGCGGAGCTCTTGCCCGACGCGCGCAACGTTCTCGACTGCTCGTGCGGGATCGGCACGCAGGCGGTCGGGCTGGCGCTACGGAGTTACCGCGTCACTGGCTCCGACCGGAGCACGGGTGCGATCGAGCGCGCACGCCGCGAGGCGGCGCGCCTCGGCGCCGACGTGCGGTTCGACGTAGCGGACTTCCGCGACCTGAGCACGATCGCCGGCGAGTTCGACGCGGTGATCTCGTGCGACAACGCTCTCCCTCATCTGCTCGCACCGGCGGACGTGGTCACGGCGCTCGAGCAGATGCGCTCGAAGCTGCGCGCCGGCGGCAAGCTCGTCGTGACGATGCGCGACTTCGACCGCGCATTGGAGGAGAGGCCGCCCGTCGCGCACACGGTTCGCGTCGGCGATCGCGTCCTCGTGCGGCTGCACGAATGGGAGGGCGATCAGTACACGGTGCGCTACCTGGTGCTCGACGAGGCTGATGGATGGCGCGTCACCGAGCACCGCACGCGCTATCGCGCCATCCCCCGCGCTGAGCTGGAAGCCGCAGCGCGCGAAGCCGGCTTCGCCGCGTCGACTTGGCTCGACCATCCGGTCGTCGGCGACCAGCTGACCTTCGTCGCCACGGCTTGACGAGACCCGTCTGGGGACTGTCCCCGGACACGGCTCAGGAAGGCAGGCGGAGCGTGAACGTCGAGCCGCGGCCGACCGACGATGCGACCTCGAGCGAGCCGCCGTGGGCTTCGGCGATCGAGCGCGCGATGTAGAGGCCGAGGCCGGTGCCGGGCTTCGAGTTGCCGGTCGACACGCGGCCGAACTTCTCGAAGATCAGGCGCTGGTCGTCGTGCGCGATCCCGGGGCCGCGGTCATGGACCGACACGACGACTGCATGATCGTACGCGGCCGCACGCACCTCGACGGACTCGCCGTCGGGCGAGTACTTCACGGCGTTGTCGATCAGGTTGCCGAGCACCTGGCGCAGCCGTTCACTGTCTCCTCGTACCTGCGGCAGGTCCGGCCGCACGTCGAGGACGACGGGAATCTCCGACTGCGCGAGCGTCGCAGACGCCACGGCTTCGTTGACCAACGCACTCACGTCGACGTCGGCAAAGCGGAAGCTGAACGTCCCAGCGTCGATGCGCGACGTGTCGAGCACGTCGCCGATCAGCGCGGCGAGCCGCGTTGTCTCGTCAGCGATCAGCCCGAGAAACGCCTCACGCTGGTCGGGGGTGAGCTCACGCCACCGCTGCTCGAGCGTGCGCGCCGCGCCGATGACCGCCGCCATCGGGCTGCGCATCTCGTGCGAGACGAGCGAGACGAAGTCCGCGCGCAGCGCCGACAGCCGCCGCAGCTCCTCGACAGTGCGCCGCTCGCTGTCGTACGCGCGAATGTTCTGCACCGCGGAAGCGGCAAGCCGGCCGAGCAGCGTGATCAGCTCGATCTCGTGGTTCGCGAACGCGTCCGCTTCGGTGCGGCTCAGCGACAGCATCCCGATCACGCGCGCCCCCACGAGCAGCGGCGCCGCGACGCGGGACCGCAGCCCGATGCGCAGCATCCATTCCTCCTCGGCGTACTCGGACTTGTCCATGTCGCGGCGATAGATCGTCTGCCCTCCGGCGACGAGATCGGCGAGCAGGTTCCGCTGCAACGGCGACGACGAACCCGGCGGCTCGACGTCGTCCGCGTGCGCGCCTGCTGCGGCGATGACTCGCGACTGGTCGCCTTCGACAAGCACGAGCGCGACGCGCTCGAATGGAACGAGGCCGCGCAGCTCACGGATGAACGCACCGAACGCCTCGTCGAGGTCGAGCGAAGAGCTGAGCGCGCGTGCGCAGCGGTTCGCCGCATCGAGCAGATCGGCACGGCGGCCGAGCTCGTCGCGCAGCGACTCGGCTTCATCGACCCGCGACTCGGCAGCGACGGTCTGTTCGGCAAGTCGCAGGACGAGCCACCCGACGAGCAGCGCGATCAGCAGCTCCACGCCAAGCTGGAACGTGACGTACTCGATGCGATAGTGACCGCGGAAGTGCGAGGAGCGCAGCTTCTCGAACCATGCGAGGACCGGCGTCGAGGCGAGCGCGACACCGACGCCGCCGCGCATGACGAACAGCGTCGTGCCTTCGATGACGACGAGGTCGAAGACCTGGCGCAGCGGCGTGCCGGGCTGCCACGCGTACAGCAGGCAGAACGCCGACGCGATTCCGAAGTCGAATACGAGGCCGGCACCGGCGCCGAAACCGGGACGAAAGCGAATCGTGCGGTACAGCGCAACGGCGCCCACCGCAAAGACCGCGACCGTCGCCCACGCATAGGTGCCATGACCCGCCGGCCCGCCCTTCGACAGCGCGACCTGGAAGACCGCGAAGGGCACGGCGAGCAGCCGGACGATCGCAACCCACCGGAGAAACGTCTGGCGGCGCGTCACGCGCAGCTCCGGATCTGCGCGAGCGCCCACTGCGCATGCTCGTCCTCGCCGAACCGCGCCAGCAGCTCCTCGTGCTCGGCACCGCCCATGTTTCCGAGCGCGATGAGCGCGTTGCGACGCAGCCAGCCCGGGTCGTTCTTCGGAATGTAGAGGCGGTCGTACTCCTCGACGAGAGCTGCATCCGCCTCGAGCCACCGCACGAGGTCGACGTGGCCGGCGGAGGACGGCTCGCGCTCGGCGCGTCGCTTCTCGACGCCGCGGTTCCAGGGGCAGACGTCCTGGCAGATGTCGCAGCCGTAGACCTGCGCGCCCATCGCGGCACGGTAGGGCTCAGGGACGGCGGCGGGCGCCTGCGTCCAGTACGACAGGCACTTCGTCGCGTCGAGCGTCCCGGGATCGTCGAGCGCGGCCGTCGGGCACGCGTCGATGCAGAGCCGGCACGCGCCGCAGTCGGTGGCGAGCGGCGGCGTCGTTTCTAGCTCGACGTCCGTGACGAGCGTGCCGAGCACGACCCACGATCCGTGCCGGCGCGTGATGAGCATCGTGTTCTTGCCGTAGAAGCCGACCCCGCTGCGCGCGGCCGCCTCACGGTCGACATGCTGGTTCGCGTCGACGAAGACGCGATACGCGCCGCCGAGCCGCCGGCCCAGCTCATCGAGCTTCTCGCGCAGCTCCTCGTACCGGTCGTCCCACGTGTACCGCGCGAGCCTCCCCTGGCCCGGCTCGAGCGGCGCCTCGGGCTCCCAGTAGCACAGCGCCGCCGAAACGACACTGCGCGCGCCGGCGAGCAGCGACTCGGGATGGCACGACTGCTCGGGCCGCGCCATCGTGAACTTCATCCCTGCAAACAGCCCGCGTTCGCGCCGGTCGACGATGTGCCGCTCGGTCTCGGTGTACGCCTCCGCCCGCGCGACGCCGACCGCATCGAGGCCGAGCTCGTCACCTATCGCCAAGACCTGGGCGGGCCTCATGCGAGGATTGTGCCCGCATGAAGGCAATCCGCATTCACGAGGACGGCGGCCCCGAGGTCCTGCGGTACGAGGACGCCCCCGATCCGGAGCCCGCAGTCGGCGACGTCCTCGTGGAGCTGCGCGCGGCGAGCCTCAACCATCTCGACGTCTGGATTCGCAAAGGGCTGCCATCCGTGCCGAAGCCGCGCATCCTCGGCGCGGACGGCGCGGGTGTGCTCGCCGGCACCGACGAGCGGGTCGTCATCAACCCGGGCCTCATGCGCAACGGGCAGGTGCACATCGTCGGCGAGACGATGGACGGGACACACGCCGAGCTGATCGCAGTCCCGCGCGACTACGTTCACCCGATCCCCGGCGACCTGACATTCGAGGAAGCTGCCGCGTTCCCACTCGTGTTCGAGACCGCGTACCGGATGCTCATCTCGCGCGCGCACCTGCAGGAAGGCGAGTGGGTTCTGATCTGGGGAATCGGCGGCGGCGTCGCGACCGCGGCGCTGTCGATTGCGAATGCCCTCGGCGCGAACGTCATCGTCACGTCTTCGAGCGACGAGAAGCTCGCGCGCGCGAAGGAGCTCGGTGCGGACGCCGTCGTGAACCACGCCTCGGGCGACGTCGTCGCGGCGGTCAAGGAGCTGACGAACGGCGGCGCGCACGTTGTCGTCGACGACGTCGGCGAGGCAACGTGGAAGCGCACGCTCGATGCCGCGCGCCCGGAGGGGCGCATCGTCGTCTGCGGCGCGACCACTGGACCGAACCCGCCTGCCGCGCTGCATCGTGTGTGGTGGAAGCAGCTGTCGATCCTCGGCTCGACAATGGGCACGCCCGACGACTTCAAGGGCGCGTACGACCTGATCGCAGCCGGCAAGGCACGTCCCGTCGTCGACCACGTCTTCCCGCTCGCGGAAGCGCGCGCCGCGCACGAGCGGATGGAGGCCGGCGAGCAGCTGGGCAAGATCGTGCTGCGCATCCCCGGCTAGCGCACCAGGCGCAGCAGCCGGCCGGCTCCCACGCCGGCGAGCCACGCGGTGTAACCGCAGATCGCGAAGAACGCGACGAGGTCGGGCTCCCACCAGCGACCGAGGTATTCGCCGCAGTCCGAGCAGCCCTCAGCCGGGTCGTATTGATGTGGGGCGCCGAGATACGCCCAGGCGAAGAGGGCCGCGACCGGCACGAGGCCGGCCGCGATCACGAGCCGCCATCGACGAGACAGGGAAGACGCGGCGGCTGCGATCGCGAACGGGATCCCGAGGACGACGAGCCAGAGCATCTCGCCTAGGACTATGAAGCGCGTGCATAGTGGTCGCTCGGATGAGCAACGCCACTGAGCTCCGGACGCCGACCCGTCGACACGCCGTGGGGGACCTCAACGCCCGCATCCAGGCGCCGGACGGCATGCAGCTCACGCCGTTCTTGGCGAAGGGCGGCGTCTGACACCGTTCGGTGTCAGACACGAGACGTCCAGCCAGACGCAATCGGCGCCGGAGGCCGGCTTGGCCGGTCGGGAGGCTCATCAAGCGAAACGCCGTGAACTACTCGGGGCGGCAAGAGCTTCGACCGAAGGTCGAAGCGACAGTGCCGCCCGGAAACTCAGCCGAAGCCGAGGATGAACTTGGCGTCGTCTGACATGCGATCCGGCGTCCAGGGCGGCTCGAAGGTGAGCTCGCTCGACACGGACTCGACGCCGGGGATCTCTGCGACGACGCGCTCGATGTCCTCCTGGATCATCGCGCCCGCCGGGCAGCCCATCGACGTGAGCGAGTACGTGACCTTCACGTCGTTCCCCTCGATGTCCGCGTCGTAGTAGAGCCCCAGCTCGACGATGTCCATACCGAGCTCGGGATCCTCGACCCCCCGGAGCGCCTCGACGACTTCTTCCTTGGAAGGCACGGGTCGAGATTAGCGCAGCCGCACTTCCTCGCGCCGCTCCCGGGCGAAGAAGTGGATGCCGTCGACGAACCGAACCCAGTTGCAGCGGGTGCACATGACGAGCGAATGCGTCCGCGCCGAGTCCGTCAGGAAGCGGACGCCGGTGAAGAGCTCGCCGTTCGAGACTCCGGTCGCCGCGACGATGACCTCCTGCGGCGCGAGGTCGTCGATGGTGAAGACCTTCTCCGTGTCCTCGATCCCCTGCTCCCGTGCGAGCTCGATCTCCGAGCGCCGCGTCGGCCACAGCTGCGCCTGCAGCTCACCGCCGAGGCAGCGCAGCGCCGCGGCGGCAAGGATCGCCTGGCGCGTGCCGCCGATGCCGATCGCAAGGTGGTCGTTCGTGCCGCGCACGGCCGCGCTGATGGATGCGATCACGTCGCCGTCCTGCACGAGCTTGATCCGCGCACCCGATGCGCGGATGTCCTCGATCAGGTCGTGATGGCGTGGACGGTCGAGGACGATCGCGGTCACGTCGTTCACCATGCGCCCGAACGAGTCGGCGATCGCGCGCACGTTGTCCCCCACCGGCTGCGTCAGCGAGATGCGGCCCGTTGCACGCGGGCCCACCGCCATCTTGCGCATGTACATGTCGGGAAACGAAGGCATCGTCCCGCGCGGAGACGCCGCGATCATCGAGATCGCGTTCGTGCCGCCGCGCGCGACGACCGCGCGGCCCTCCAGAGGATCGAGCGCGAGGTCGTACTCGGCGCCGCCGGCGCCGATCGTCGTCCCGGTCGCGAGCTGCTCGCCGTCCTCCGGTCCGCCGATAACGATGTGCCCGCTGATCGGCAGCTGTTCGAGCGCAAGCCGCGCGCCCGAGAATGCAGCTTCCTCGGCCGCCTCGCTGTCGGCACGGCCGAGCCAGCGCGCCGCACCGAGCGCGGCGCGCTCCGTCACCCGCGCGAAGCTCTCGCACGGGCAGTGGCCGCGGAACGGCGCCTCGCTCATGCCGGCACCGCCCGCGCCGAGTCGATCACCAATGCGACCACCTCGTCGATTGTCCG
>DASZBP010000060.1:0-4554 GCA_035943915.1 Gaiellaceae bacterium
CGACGAAGGGCTCGCGAGCGCGTTCATCGGCCATCCCGACCAGAAGCGGATCTTCGACGAGCTGCTCGGGTTGCCGGAGGACGTCGTGCCGATCGGGCTCGCGCTGATCGGCAAGCCCGGCGAGGCGCCCGAGATCGGCTCACGCCTGCGCTCCAGACGGCGGAGCCTGGACGACCTCGTCCACTGGGGCCGCTGGTAGCGCGACCGGGCCGTACTTGGCCCGCACAGTGTCGATGTACGCCGCGAGCTGGTCTGCGATCCCGGCATCCTCGATCTCGAGGAAGTTCTCCGCGTTCTTCTCGCCGCTGCGCGAGAGGTTGAACGACCCGAGGAACACGGTGTCGTCGCACACGGTGACCTTCGCGTGCATGAAGTCGTGCACCGTGCCGTTGCCGTAGGGGGTCGACACCTTGCCGACGAACGGACCCGCCATCACCGCGCGCAGCAGCGGCAGCTTCCACGAGACGACGCTGCCCTCCGACGACCACTGGTGCGCGACCTCGCGCACCTGCGTCGCGTCGACGCAGCCGGCGAGGTCGACCGACTTGTCGGCGATCACCTGCGCGAGCGTCCCGAGCAGCGGCCCGACGGTGAGCACGGGCGAGCAGATGCGCACGCGGCGCTTCGCACGCCGGATCATCTTCCCGATGCGCGACGACAGGTCCTCGCCGTGCCCCGGCGTGAACCACACGCGCACGTCGTCGTCCCAGCGCGGATCGACGAAGCCGGTCTTCTCGACGTCGCCGGTCGTCCAGAGCTGATCGAAGTCGAGCGAGAACGCTTTCGCGATCGCCGGCGAGTCGACGGTCGCGATCACGTTCTCCTGTCGCGACCACGAGTCGTCCGTCCAGTTCATCGAGCCCGTCCATACGCTCGCGCCGTCACGCACCACGTACTTGTGATGCATCAGGTCTGGCACGCCCGCGATCGCCTTTCCGGCGACCGGCAACGACGCGATCAGCGCTGCGTCCGGCTCCGGCGGCGGCGGAACGGGGATCGGGTTCGCGTGGTCGACGTTGTAGGCGAAGCGGATCTGCACGCCGCGATCTGCGGCGCGCCGGACCGCGTCACCGACGATCGCCGCCGTGTCCGGCAGCAGGTTGAAGTCGTACTGGGCGAGGTCGAGTGTCTTCGTCGCCCCGTCTAGGAACGTCGCGATCGCGTGCGCGATCTCCGACGGCTGCTGCCCGCCGTCCGTCAGAGTTCGGATCTGTATGCGCTCGCTCATCGACCGGCTCGTTGCTGCCCGCATCGGGCAGACCACCAACTTCTACCGTGAGGGGAGAGGTGCGCGGATTCGCCGCGAACGCGTGGAGGCGTACCTCGAGGCGAGAAACGGGGCGGAATGGCTGCTCGTGGGCGAGGCGCCGGGCTATCGCGGGGCGCGTGTCTCCGGCATCCCGTTCACCTCTGAGCGCCAGCTGACGGGCGCAGGTCCGGCCGAGGCGACGGCGACGATCGTGCATCGCGTGCTCGCCGAGCTCGGGCTCACCGAGCAGGTACTGCTCTGGAACGTTGTCCCGACGCATCCGGGGACGGCGACCTCGAACCGGGCGCCGACGCGCGGCGAGGTCGCGCAGGGACGCGCGTTCGCCGACGAGCTCGCGCGGGGACGGCGGGTGATCGCAGTCGGCCGCATCGCGCACACCGCGCTCGGCGGCACGTACGCCCGCCACCCGTCGCACGGCGGCGCGCCCGCCTTCGCAGCGACACTGCGCGAGCTCCTGTGACCCCCATTCGCCGCAACGCGCTGCTGCTCGCGCTCGGGCTGGTGTTCCAGTCCGGGATGATCCAGCTCGCCGTCGCCCTCGGCACGGTGACGATCGTCGCGGTCACCGGCGTGAAGGGCATCCTCGGGCTCGGCCCTGCGATCTTCCTCGCCGCGGGCGCATTCGCCGTCGGCCCAGCCGGGCGCGCATCTGACCGCTTCGGCCGCATGCCGGTGATCCGCGTCGGGTTCCTGCTCGGCATCACAGGCCCGCTGGTGACCGCGGCAGGTTGCGCCGCCGTCTCGCCGGTGCTCGTCTTCATCGGCCTCGGCATGTGCGGTGCCGCACAGACGATCGTGCTGCTCTCGCGCGCGGCGGCCGCGGAGATGTTCCCGCCGGAGCGCCGCGCCCGCGGCATGTCGTTCGTGCTCTTCGCCGTCGTCTCCGGAGCGATCTGGGGGCCACTCGTGTTCGGGCCGATGTTCGGCGACCGCGCCCTGACGCCGCACGAGCTGGTACTGCCGTGGTTGTGCGCCGGGCTGTTCACGCTCGCCGGTCTCGCGATCTCGTTCGGCGTGCGTCCCGACCCGAAGGTCATCTCGGCGCAGCTGTACGGAAGCGCTGCCTCAGATGCGCCGGCTGCGCCGCTCAAGGAGATCCTCCGCCGGCCCGGCGTGCCGACCGCGATGATCGCCGGGATCGCGAGCTTCGCCGTGATGGTCGGCGTCATGAACCTCGCCGGCTATGTCGCGGTCGGCCACGGGCATAGCCACGGGTCGATCTTCACGATCATCAGCCTGCACATCGTCGGCATGTACGGGCTCGTCCTGATCATCGGCGACATCGTCGAGCGACTGGGCCGGCGGCAGGCGATGATCATCGGGCTCGTGGTCATGGGGGTCTCGAACGCTGCGCTCGTGTGGTTCCACTCCGTGGCCGGGATGAGCGCGTCGCTCTTCGGCCTCGGGCTCGGGTGGTCGCTCTCGTACGTGGCCGCCTCGACCGAGCTGATCGGCCTCGCCGCGCCGTCCGAGCGCGGCCGCCTGATCGGCACGACCGACCTCGCCTCGAGCCTGGTCGGCGCGCTGCTCGCCCTCGGCGGCGGGGTCGTCTACACCGGCGCCGGGAACGCGAGCCTCGCGCTCACCGCCGCAGGCCTGGCACTGCTCCCGGCCGCATGGATCCTGGGTTCCACGGCGGTTCCCGCCCCTCAACCGGCCTGAGATTGCTGCTACGATCCGCCCTCGGCGGGCGCCTAGTCCGCCCTTTCTCCGTATGAAGACCTATTCAGCCAAGCCAGGCGAGATCGAGCGCGAGTGGTACATCGTGGATGCCGAGGGTCAGACCCTGGGCCGTCTCGCGACGCAGATCGCCGACCGGCTGCGCGGCAAGGGCAAGGCTGCCTTCACGCCGCACGTGGACACGGGCGACTTCGTCGTCGTCGTGAACGCGGAGAAGATCCACGTCACGGGCAACAAGCTCGAGGACAAGAAGTACTACAAGCACTCCGGCTACCCCGGCGGCCTGCGCACGCGCTCCTTGCGCGAGCAGCTCGACCGCCGGCCGACGGAGGTGCTGCGCGCCGCGGTGAAGGGGATGCTCCCCCGCAACCGTCTCGGCCGTGCGCAACTGACCAAGCTCAAGATCTATGCCGGCACGGAGCACCCGCACGAGGCTCAGGCTCCGAAGCCGCTCCCGCTCCAGAAGGAAACGGTGTAACGCATGTCGACTCCTGCTCAGTATCTCGGCACGGGTAAGCGCAAGACGTCCGTCGCGCGCGTGATCCTGCGCCCGGGCGACGGTGCCACCTGGATCAACGGCAAGGTGATCGAGGAGTACTTCCCGCGCCTCGTCCATCGCGTCTCCGCGCTTGCGCCTCTGCGCACGACGGAGCTGCTCGGCCAGTACGACCTCCGCGTGCGCGTGCACGGCGGCGGTCCGTCGGGACAGGCCGGTGCGGTACGCCACGGCATCGCTCGCGCGCTCGTCGAGATCAACCCTGAGCTTCGCGTGCCGCTGAAGCGCGCCGGTTACCTGACGCGCGACGCCCGTGAGGTCGAGCGCAAGAAGGCCGGCCTGCACAAGGCGCGCAAGGCGCCCCAGTTCTCCAAGAGGTAGTCCCGCCTCATGGCGAGGCGGTACTTCGGCACCGATGGTGTCCGCGGAGTCGTGGGCGAGTTCCTCACGCCGGAGCTCGTCGAGCGCCTCGGCCGCGCCGCTTCGTTGTGGACCGGCGCGAGCAAGGTCTTCGTCGGGCGCGACACGCGCGCCTCGGGTGTCGACCTGCAGGAGGCGTTCGCGCGCGGCGTCGTGTCCGCGGGCGGCGACTGCTTCATCGGCGGGGTGCTCCCGACACCGGCCGTCGCGCTCGCTGCGCTCGACCTCGGCGTCGTCATCAGCGCGTCGCACAACCCGCCGGAGTACAACGGCGTCAAGTTCTTCGACGCGCACGGGCACAAGCTCGGCGACTCCTCGGAGGAGCAGATCGAAGAGCTGCTCGCGGCAGCGCCCGGCATCGATCTCGGCCGCATCGAGCACGTCGAGATCGCAACCGACTCGTACCTTCACCACATCCTCGAGCGCTTCGGCACCGATCTCACAGGCATGCGCATCGTGGTCGACTGCGCGAACGGCGCGTACTCCGGTCTCGCGCCGCATGCGTTCGAGCAATGCGGAGCGGAGGTTCACGCGATCGGCGACGCACCCGACGGCAACAACATCAACGTCGGCTGCGGCGCAACCGACATGGCGCAGCTCCAGCAGGTCGTGCGTGACGGCGGCTATGACCTCGGCATCGCGTTCGACGGCGACGGCGACCGCATGCTCGCGGTCGACGAGAATGGCG
>DASZBP010000061.1:0-4062 GCA_035943915.1 Gaiellaceae bacterium
CGCGCGGAAGGGGACGCGGATGAGGTAACGGCCGATTATCAGCCCGCGCAGCTCGCTGGGCCGATCCGAAGCCGGTTGATGCCCTTGCGGCCGTGACGGGTCAGCGTCTTTGGCGGTGAGGCAGCTCGGGCTCGGTCCGACGGACTCGCGGACTCGCTCGCAGCCAATTCGCGGATCCGCGATTCCTTTGCCTTACGAAGGCGTCGAGCAGCCTGAGCCGCCGCCGCGAGCGGCTCCAGCTTGGGAGAATGACACGTCCCAGCACGCTTGAGATACCAGACCTGCCTTTTATCCACCGCGCAGTAAATCCCTCGTTCGAGGGTCTAGCGGACGGTTCTGCTGTCCGATAGGTTCGCTTTTTGCCGGTCGACAACTGTGGCAACTTTGGTCGGGCGGTTTGGGAGACGAGGGTGTAAGCGTTCGGGCTTTGGCCTATCGAGGTCGGTGTCGGTGTGCGCGCATAAGTGTGCGTGGCCGTCACCGGTGGGCCTGTCCGCAGCGAGAGGCGTAACTCATGCGGAGGTTTACAGATGGCGAAACGGATTGTGATTGCCGACGGGCATCCGTTGCTGATGCTTGGAATTCTGGAGACGCTAGAGCGGGACGGAGCGTTCGAGGTTGTGGGGACAGCGGCCACCGGCGCGGAGGTGTTGCCTCGGGTGGGGGAGCTAATGCCTGACGCGGTGCTTTTGGAGTCGGCGCTAACGAAGGTGGACGGCTTGGGGTGCCTATCGCGGATTCGGGCCCGCTTTCCGGAGATGAAAGTGGTGATGTTGTCCGCGTCCGCCGATCCCGACAGTGTGCGGGCCGCCTTCGAGCACGGCGCAGACGGCTACATCGTCAAGTCAGTCGCCGCCGCAGATCTCGCCGCGGCGATCCGACAAGCAATTGAAGGATCGACCGTCGAGGCGGTCGGTCAGTCTCTTGAGGCCAATGCTGGCATCAACGATTCCGGGCTAACCGAGCGTGAGATGATGATCGTCAAGGCGGTCGCGCGCGGACTTTCCAACAGCGCGATCGGGCGAGAGCTCTGGATCGCCGAGCAGACCGTCAAGTTCCACCTCACGAACATTTTTCGCAAGCTTGGCGTCCGCAACCGCACCGACGCAGCCCGCTGGGCGTTCGCATGCGGACTCATCGACGCAACGCTCGAGTCGGCATCCACCGCGGCGGCGGCGGTATGAGCACCAGCAGCGTCAACCAACTCGAGACGCCCCCCGCGCGTCTGAGGGTCGTGCTCGTCGATGACCACGGCCTGATGCTGGCCGGAGCATGCGGTGCCTTGCAAGCCGACCGCGTCTTCGAAATCGTTGGCGTCGCGCGCACCGGGTCCGAAGCGCTACCCCTGGCATGGCGAACACAGCCCGACGCGGTGCTGGTCGACCTGACCATGCCGGGCACCGACGGACTCCGCTGCCTGCGGCAGATCCGAACCGAATTCCCCAACACGAAGGTCATCATCTGCTCCGCCAGCGCCGACCGGCACCAAGTCCGAGCCGCCTTTGAAGGCGGCGCCCATGGCTACATCGTAAGAGCAGCCGGCGCGCTCGAGCTCAGCTCCGCTATCCACCAAGCAATCGAAGGCACCGCCTACCGGTCATTGCGAAACGCTGGCACGCCTCGCCGGGAGGCAATCGATGAGAGAGGCCCGGATCCCTCCGCGAGTATCCGCCCTTCGCGTGACGCGCGTACTCATTCGAAAATCCCGGCGTTAGGCGGCTCGCACGCCTTTCACTAACTAGAAAACCTCGCTTCCCGCTCGACGCTTGAGACACATCGGTGGTCACGAGCAGCGACGATGAGATTGCAGAAGAAACGTGTAGGCGCCTGACCCTGGGCCGAGCCTGGCTGCGACCTATTACGATCGTGATCGCGGGCGCCGTTCGAACTCACGCTCACAACATTCGGGGCAGAAGAAGGCGAGCGTGGGGAGTTCATCGTGCTCGGGGTCGTCGATGCGGTAGGCGCCCCAACCTTGCCATGTCGTGTCGCTCTCGCGTCGACATGAGCCGCATGAGACACGAGACTCACGGATTAGATCGACACGCAAGCTATGGGGGTTAGGGGTACCGCTCACCGAAGTGATGATGACCGTTCCGCGGGGTCGCGAAAATCATCGTTTGGCTGGTCCGACCCAGACAATGTGTCAATCCTGTCGTTCACTCTTGCTCACCTGCAGCCCCCCGCCCGCGGCGAATGTGACGAGCTCCACGAACGTTCGGTCAGTGCGGGTAGAAAAACTGAGGTTTGTTCGGGCGGTTCCGCCATGGTCGGGCCGCTATGGACAGGTCACCTTCAGGGATTGACAGAGCGTCCGGGGTCGCCTCTGCCACTTGGCGATTTTGATGGCTGCAACACCTTCACGCGCGCCACCGGCGCCCGTACAAGTCAAACTCGTCCCCAGTTTTGGAAACGTTCAGGAACCGGCAACTCAACCAGGTGCTCCTTCGAATACTCAAGAACGCAAGTGCCGGGCTATATACGTGAGAGGTTTCCATAGCCCCTCTATCGGCGATCGCGGCAGAGTTGAGATACGCCGAAGGGGCCACTTTGCACCACTAGGCGAGCCATTCCGGCGAGTCGCCATGCGCCGCTCCCGGGGACGCTTGACTGGCGCGCAAACTGGCTCTCGCCGTAACCTGAACCAAGCGCGCGATAGGTGGGCCGTTGATTACGGCGGCCCCGCCCGCCATCCGCAACCAACAGCCCTGTCCGCCCGCGGAGCTAGAGACCCGCGGGCGACCAAAAACTTGCAAAATGTGTTTCGGCGCAGGCACTTGCAGACGTAATGGAGCGGCGCCGGACTCCTTGGGCGGTCGGCCGCGGAGTTGGGATGTGCGAGCGTGATCATCTCGAAGATACTGAGCCCGTGAGACGTGACGCGGGCTAAGCGCGCTCGTGCATCTTCGACCACGAACGTGCTTTGTACGAAGCCGAGCAGGGCTGGCGTGCCCCTCTGGTACCGAGTTCTGCTGAACCGCTCACGGAATCGAAACGCTCTCACGCATCGACCGTAACGCTCGAACTCGGGCCGAGTAGCGGGCCGCCCCACTCGAATGAGCGCGAGCCAACCGCCGAGTTTGTTTACGCGGTGAAGCACGGTAGGCCGACACTCGGCGGCTTCTTAAGCTTCGTCTTGATGCCGAGATCGCGAAACTAGACGGGAAGCTCAGCCGCCGGAAGCCGTAGCCCGGCGGCCGGCGGCTCTCGGGGGCATCGCGTGAGCGCGGGCCGCTGCTCGACAGCACATCAGCAACCGGCACCTCAATCAAGCGGTCCTTCGAATACTCAAGAACCGAATCTTTGTGGCGCGAGAAGCTTCCACAGCCTCTTAGCGGCCGATCGCCGGGCACAGTTGAGGTGGCTGCGTCTCAACGCCCCTTTTCGCCGAAGCCGACAATGATTCGCGGGAACGTGTTGGCCGAATGTCCCCTCAGGCATGGGCCGGGCGAACTACGGACCCTTCCGACGCCCGGCCCATGCCAGTCAACGCTTCCGGCGCCAGCGGGCTGCTCGGCTCGTTACGGTGCCCGATGGTCTGGCGCGGGATCGAAATCCGGATGCGCGACGGGAGCATGCTCGCGATGAGCGATGCCGAAGTCGCTGCGGTTTGCGAACTGCTCGCGGACGAGTTGGCCCCTCGCGGTTCTCTATCTCTGGGGATGCACTTGCAAGCCCAACGCGGCCACGGGGCTCCCCTTGAGCTGACGCGGCCGGAAGAGACGGCGTTGCTCTGGGCGCTGGCGTTGAAGGGGCAGCTGGGTGTAGAAACCGAGGGCGCTAGGCCCCGGGCGTCCGACGTGCGTTGAGCTGGTCAGCCGCAGCGGTAGCGCGTTGGTCGTCGGCTTCGAGGTGCCAGACGACCGCGATGCGAAACGGCATCCTCGACACTCTCGTAGGAACAACCACGAACGCGGCCGGGATCCACTCGCCATCCGCACGTCTGATCATCTGAACGCTCTCACGGTGCGACGTTGGAAGGATGTCGGCCGGCGGATTGCCGACAGTGAAGTCGCCCGCGCGCCGCGTCAAAAGCTCATCAATAGTCACGCCGAGAAGGTT
>DASZBP010000062.1:0-6917 GCA_035943915.1 Gaiellaceae bacterium
CGACACGGAGCGCGCCGAACCCGGCGGCGTAGCTCATGACGCCGAATCCCTGCGTCGCGGCGAGCGCGACGCGCCCGATCGCGAGGCCCGGCAACCCGAGCGCCGAGATCCGAAGCAGCGGCTCGGCGTTCTGCTTGTGCAGCAGGCCCGCCAGCCACGGCGCCTTCCAGTAGATCGCGACCGCGCACACGGTGCTCGAGATCGACGCGACCACGAGTGCGGCCTGGCAGGCCCCGCGCGCCGCGCGCTCGTCGTTATTGGCGGCCGCGCGCGCGACGAACCTGACGGATCCCGTGTCGAGACCGAGGATCGCGGGGACGAGTGCCAGCGTCACGACGGTCGTCCCCAGCGAGAGCAGCCCGACGGACTGCACAGAGATGACGCGCGTGGTGACGAAGAGCAGCACGAACGCGAGGATGTTCGTCGCCGCGGCGCCGCCCAGATTGACCGCCGCGCCCCTGGCCATCGCGCGACCTCCTCCGTCCAGGTCGGTCCGCATCGCCGGCGCCGCGGCGCTCACGCTTCTGCGGCGGCCGCGCGAACGCGCAGGCCGAGAGCCACGATGATGAAGAACACCAGCGTGGCCTGGACGAACGTGAATGCGTCGAAGGTCGCCATTCCCGCTCCGAAGCCCGCAGCGCTGACGGCGCAGGCGGCGAGCAACGCGCCGTCCTGGCCCGCCGTTCGCCGCGCAGCCGTCCCGAGCCTGCGGACCGAGCCCCAGATGAAGACAAGCACCGAGATCAGCCCGACTGCACCGAGCGAGACGAGGGTGTTCATGTACTGGTCGTCGAAGATGATCGGCGGCCCGGCAACCGCAGACGTCGGCGTCGCCGCGAGCGAGTCCCCCGTCGCCGCCACCGTCCCGAGGCCGTGCCCTACGAGGGGCGACTTGAGCCAGTCGGAGAGCCCCGGCCCGAGGTCGGCGATGCGCCCCGAGCCACGCATGCCCGCGCGTGAGTCGAGCTGGCCGACGACGCCGCCCTTCGGGGTGAAGCGCTTGTAGATGTGGCTGACGACTCCGGGCGCCGCGAAGTGCGTCGCGACCGCCAGGATGAGAAGCATGGGCCAGTAGCGGAGCAGCCGCGTGCCGTACAGCCAGAACGCGCAGACGAGCATCGCGAGCAGCATCAGGATCACTGTCCTCGAGACGGTCGCCATCGCGCCGAGCAGCACGAGCCCGGCGGCGGCGAGCCACAACCGCCGGTGGGCTGCGGTCGCCGCGCGTGTGGACAGGTGGAGCGCGAGCGGCACGCACATCGTGAGCGCGCAGCCCAGGGCAATCGGATGCTGCGCCGACGCACGCACGCGGAGAGCACCGCCGTTCACGTTCTGGTTGCTGCGCCCGAAGTGGACGAGGAAGGGCAGCACCGAGTGCAGGTGGTCGAACAGGTTGACATGCATGCGCGACTCCCACAACGCAGCAGCGGCAACGGCCGCCGCACCCAGGACGAGAGCCTGCACCACCTTCACCACGTCGTCGACCTCGCGAATCAACGACGACACGAGCACGAACGCGAGCACGTAGCTCAGGAAGAAGGACAACGACTTGACGGCCTGGGTCTGAAGGCCGGCGGAGTCGATCGCCGAGAGGTTGACGGCCAGGGAAGCGACCGCGCCGACGACGAGTGCGCCGAGCACGCGGGCGCGTCCCCCCGTACTGACCTGTGCGCTCCCGAGCGCCAGGCAGACGAGCCACGCCGCTCCGAGGAGGATGATCACCAGCCGGTAGATCTCGAGGTTGAACGGCAGGCCGATCGGGAGCTTGTAGCTCTTGATCGGGATCAGCCACACCACGAGGACGAGCACGACGATCGGTTTCGTCCACCGCGGCTCACGCCGGACGACCGAGCCGCCTTGCGCGACCGCGGCCGACGCGAGTGAAAGCGGGCCGCGGCCCGAGAGCGCCACCTCGGCCATCGTCAGGCGGCCACGGCGGTGCTGCGATCTACCGCACCCGGCACCTCAGGCTGACCGGGCCGAAGCCGGTCGAGCAGCACGGCCGCGCCGCAGAACAGGAGCAGGACCGCGATCCCGAGGGCGACGGGCAGGCTTTTCTTCGTGCCCGCGGAGGCGACCGACTTCGACGGCGACTGCAGCTCCTCCACGAAGATGCGCTGACCGACCGGCACCTTGCTGGCATCCTCGCTCGAGGTGAGCCAGCTCTTGAAGGCAAGCGTCGTGTCCTGAGCGAGCTTCTCAGCGAGCTTCGGACCGCGCGCGGTCGCGTTGACCGCGATCACAGGGAACGACGACTGCTTGAAGCGTGATGGTGTGACGAACGAGTAGAGCGCGTTCGCGGTGATGACACCTTGCAGGTTGCCGAACATGCGGGTCCGACGTGCCTTCGTCTGGTCGGACTCGATGAGCAGCGGGAAGAGGTTCGCAGCCTCGACAAGCGCGTGTGTGTTCGGTGCCTGCTGCGACACGGACGTCGCCGGCGACTGCGTGGCCGCGGCGGCCCTACGCGCAGCCTGGGTCTTCACCGTCCGCTGGATCACGGCCGAGACGCTGGTGCGCAGGTACGGGTTCGAGGCGCTGTTCACCATCAGCAGCGCGGTCGACGTGTAGCGCGGATGAGCTCGATGCTTGATGCCCGACGTCGAGATCGAGTAGACCATCAGGAACGTCGTCACACATGCCCCGACGACGCCTACGGCGGCAAGCCACCAGAACCGTCGAAGAGCCCTTACGTACGGGGTACCGCTGTTCATTGGTTCTCTCCCATTCGGTTTGTGCGTTCAGTCGCTGCCATGCCTTCACGCAAGCTGCCATCGCGCCCTCCGCTGAGGGCCGTACGCGGGTCCACCCCTACCTCCCCCGAGGTCTAGATGTAGCCCAGTGCCTTGAGCCGTCCCTCGACCGCAGCGTCGGCGGTCCCGTCGTGCAGCACGGTCTCGTCCGCCTCTGCCGAAGCCCACTCCAGGGGCTCCTCGGCCAGCGCGCCGTCCGTGAAGGCCTCGAAGAGCACGCGGCCGTCGCCGCCCTCGAGCGGCGCCGATCCCATCGCCCGTGCCAGCGTCGGCGCGACGTCGTAGAGCGAGACGCGGCCGATGGAGCCGCCGTGAACTCCCTCGCCGGCGATCACGATGATGCCGTCGCGTTGATGGGCGCCGCGGCCGGGCCGGCTCACCTCACGCACCACCGGCCCCTCGGTGTCGGTCGAAGGGCGCACACCTGTCGTCGGCGCGAAGAGGATAGTCGGGGCTCCCGGCGTGCGCGGGCGGCCGTACAGCTCCTCGAACGTCCACGCGCCGTCAACGGCAGCGGTGCCGTCCGGCAACCGCACGGCGAGCAGCGCGCGCTTGACCTCACTCTGCTCGGCAGCGTCGAGCTCGCCGTGAACGGCGTACGACGCGACCGTTGGTGAGAACGCCTTCGACCGGATCCGGTCGACCTCGACCGCGCGCCGCGGCGTGACCAGCTCGATGTCGAGCCGTCGCCGAAGAGCACCACGCAACGCGGCTGCTGCCGGCCGCAGCGCGCGGTCGAGGCCGGTACGACGAAGCCAGGGCGGTACGCGCAGCGCCCGACCCTTGAGCCCCTCGCCGCGAAGAGTGACGAAGCCGAGACCGCGGAGAACCCCGTTCACCTGCAGCGCGTAGCGCTCATGGCACTGGCCGTGGTCGGACAGCACCACCAGCAATGCGTCGGGCGCTTCCTCGCGCAGGCGGCCGATCCCTGCGTCGATCACCTTGTACAGATCGAGGTAGGCCTTCCTTGCTTCCGGGTCGCCCTCGAGGAAGAGCCCGGCGGCCGCGTGGGCGAGCCAGTCGGTCGACGAGAGGAGCACAAAGAAGTGATCCCACTCCTCGCCCGCCATCAGCTCGAGCGCCAGTGCGATTCGCCGCTCCTCGATCGTGCACAGCTCGGCCGCGTGGTCGGCAAGCGGCGCGTTGAATGTCGTCGGGTAGTTGATGTAAGCGGCGAGCGCCGATGCGTACCGCTCGCGCTTGTCGGCGGGGAGGATGCGGCGCGCGTCGCCGTCGGTCAGCCAGCTGTTCACGATCACCGCGCCGTCACAGCCGTCCTGATCGATCGGAAGGTTCACCAACACCGACCGGCGACCCTCACGACCAAGCTGCTGGTAGTACGTCAAGCGGCGCAGATCACTCTGCCGCGCAACACTCAACCGGCCCTCCGGTCGCAACATCATGAAGTCGTAGATCCCGTGCGCAGCCGGAGACGCACCCGTCGCAAACGACGCCCACGCCGGCCCGGTATAGAACGGAATCGTGCTCTCGAGCACACCGAATGCGCCCTCCGCGCACAACGCAGAGAGATTCGGTAGCTCACCCGTCGCCAACAACGGCTCGAGCACGTTCCACGAGCACCCGTCCAACCCGATCGCAACCGTGCGCACGGCTAGATGTACCCGAGTGCCTTGAGCCTGCGGTTGACCTCCGTCGTGTCTTCGTCGGACATCGTCGGCGGGACGAAGGCCTCCTCGACCTCGCGCACCGGCTGCACCGCGGCGTAGGCCAGCTGGAATGCCTCGAACAGGATGCGGCCGTCGCCGTTCACCGGCATGCCGGCCTCCATCGCCCACAGCAAGGTCGGGGCGACGTCGCAGATCGAGCTCGGCGCGAGTTCTGTCGGTGCGACCGGCCCACCGTGAAGGATCACGATGCCGTCGCGCTGGTGACAGCCACGTCCGCCGAACACGTGATGGACGAGCGGCCGCTTCAGCGCCGCCGACGGTCGCACTCCGATCACGGGCGAGAAGAGAAGCGCCGGCTGCAGCTCACCCTCGCATGGCCTGCCGTACAACTCCTCCGGCGTCCATACGTGCTCGATCGCAGCGGTGCCGTCGTCGAGCCGCAGGTCAAGCAAGGCGTCGCGGGCGCGTTCGAGCGACGCGGTGCCATGCTCGTTGGCGCCCAGGTACACGGCGAACGAGGCGTCGGTCGGCGAGAACGCCGCCGAGGCCAGGCGGTCGACCCGGGGGGACGCCGCCGTGACGTTGACACCCTGGCTGGCGAGCGCGCGCTTGGCAGCGAGCGCCATCGGGCGAAGCCCGCGCATTGCACGCGTGCGGCCGACGAAGGCGGGAAGCTTGATCTGGGACTGGCGCGCGCTCCGCCGATCGACGAAGAATGGGCTCGGAGCTGCATCTCCCCCACTCATCTCCTCGATCAGACCGGCACGCTGCAGCGCAGAGTTGACGCGCACGACGGCGCGCTCCTCACACTGCCCGTGGTCGGAGAGCACGACCATGAGAGCGTCTGGCGCGTGCTCGCGCAGCCACCCGATGTGGCGGTCGAGCTGCTTGTACAGGCGAAGCATTGCAGCGGCCGCGCCTTCGTCGCCGCGCAGGAACTTGCCGGTCATCGCATGCCCGAGCCAGTCGGTGGACGAGAAAAGCACGAAGAAGTGGTCCCACTCCTCGCCAAGGAAGAGCTCCCGTGCGAGGTCGAATCGGGCCTGCTCGATCGCGCACAGCTCTTCGACGTCGCCGGTCTGTCGCGGGAACGTCCGGTAGGCCTCGAGCAGGTAGCGGTACCGCTCGCGCTTGCCGATCGGAAGGATGCGGCGCGCGTCACCGTCGGTCAGCCAGCTGTTCACGATCACGGCGCCGTCACAGCCGTCCTGATCGATCGGAAGGTTCACCAACACCGACCGACGACCCTCACGACCAAGCTGCTGGTAGTACGTCAAGCGGCGCAGATCACTCTGCCGCGCAACACTCAACCGGCCCTCAGGCCGCAACATCATGAAGTCGTAGATCCCGTGCGCAGCCGGAGACGCACCCGTCGCAAACGACGCCCACGCCGGCCCCGTGAAGAACGGCACGGTGCTCTCGAGCACGCCATGGGCACCCTCCGCGCACAACGCAGAAAGATGCGGTAGCTCACCCGTCGCCAACAACGGCTCGAGCACGTTCCACGAGCACCCGTCCAACCCGATCGCAATCGTTCTCAACGACATGGACAGGAGGCTCGCGAAGAGCCGCCGTGGTGCCGCCCCTCGCAGGTCCAGCGGGTACTGGACGTAACGAGGAAGTGGCCCAGGACGTCCGCTGCGTGAATGGCGGAGATGATCAGGAACCGCGTCAAGGATCGCTCTGCGTCCCTACCACCCGACTCCCGGTGGGCGCGGAGCGAGTCGCGCGGCGGGGGCTTCCTCGCGGGCGTGCCCGAGCTTGCGGAGGAGCTGCCCGCCCGCATGCTCCCCCCGCAGCGGGCGGCAGCATCACTGCCACTGCCTGCGAGACGATCCCGCCGCGCGACACTACTTCGCCGAACACTGCTGAGCGCCGACCTGATCGCGTGCTTCGTCGCGATCGCCGTGATGGAGATCTCGGTCGGGCGGTTCGAGTCGCGTGACCTGCTGCTTTCCCTCCTCGTCCTGCCGGCGTTCGCCGGCTGGGCGATGCTCGCCGGCGTCTACGGCCTCTATGCCCGCGAAGAGGTGGGAGTTGGCCGCTCCGCCGTCGACAACCTCCCCGATCTGCTTCTGCTCACGACGCTGGCGACGTGGCTCGGTCTCGTGTTCCTCGTGGAGACGAACCTCGCGCATCCGCGGCTGCGGAACCTGCTGCTGTTTTGGATCGCCTACATCTGCGCGATCGTCGCATGCCGGGCGATCTGCCTCGCCGTGACGCGCCGTCTCTTCGTGGACGCGCGCGAGCGTACGCTCGTGATCGGAGCCGGCGTCGTCGGCAGGCTGGTCGGACGGAAGCTGGTCGAGCGCCCGGGGTACTTCCTCGAGCTCGTCGGGTATCTCGACGATCGACCGCTCGGCTCGGAGCTCGGCGCGACCTATGCAGGACGGATCGCCGACCTCGAGCGCGTCGTCCGCGCGCGTCGCGTGGAACGGGTCATCGTCGCCTTTTCGGAGCTCAGCGGTGACCGGGAGGCGGAGCTGTGCCGCCGCTGCATGGACCTCGACGTGCAGGTGGACATCGTCCCGCGCCT
>DASZBP010000063.1:0-4682 GCA_035943915.1 Gaiellaceae bacterium
GGTGTCGACGAGCCATGGCCGGATGGCGGCCGAGGCCGTCAGCCGCCTGCGGGAGCTCGTTCTGACCGTACGCCGGTGAAGATCGCCCAGCCGACAGCGTTGCGCCGGTTCACGAGGTAGTGGTCGCGCTGCTCGAGGTGCGTTGGGCGGTCGGCGCCGAGCTCCAGCGCAGCCCGCCAGTGGAGGTTCTCGTACCTGTCCCAGTCGTCCTGGGACGAGGCGACGATGCCCGTCAGGTCGATGCCGGCGGACTCGAAACGGGCCACCGTCGACGGTAGGTCGACGAACGCTCCCTCCGCTTCCGCTCCGACTGCTTGCGTGAACGGCTCGCCGATCGCGATCCGCGGAGCCACCGGCGCCAGCACGCGGGCAGCGTCGCCGATGTGGCCCCAGACGAAGGCGGCGCCGATGCACAGCGCCACGTCGTACGAGCCGAGGTTCACCTTCGACGCGTCCGCCAGCGCGACGTCGATCCGGCCCTCGAGGCCCGCCGCGGAGATCCGCACGCGGGCTGCCTCGGCGAACACCGGGCTGATCTCGATGCCGTGGATGCGGCAGCCGAACGTCTGCGCGAGCAGGATGGCGGGGCCGGCCTTTCCGCACGCGACGTCGAGCACACGGTCTGCGGGGCCGAGACGCAGGTGCTCCCCGGCGCGCACGACCTTCTCGGCGCTCGTCGGGTTCTGCAGCTCGTCGTCGCGGTCGACCAGCTCGTGCCATGGCAAACCCATGGGCCCGAGGCTACAGCCGACCTCGCCCCTAAGCTCAACCGCGTGATCCGTTCAAGGGGCCTGCTACTCTCGAAGCCCGTGAGCTCTATTGCCACGGGAGACCGCACGTGACCGCGAAGTACGTCTTCGTGACCGGCGGCGTCGTCTCGTCTCTCGGGAAGGGCATCACCGCCGCATCGCTCGGCCGGCTGCTGAAGGCGCGCGGGCTGAAGGTGCAGGTTCAGAAGTTCGACCCGTACATCAACGTCGACCCCGGCACGATGAGCCCGTTTCAGCACGGCGAGGTGTTCGTCACCGAGGACGGCGCGGAGACCGACCTCGACATCGGCCACTACGAGCGCTTCGTCGACGAGAACCTCTCGCGCGCCGCGAACCACACGGCGGGTGCCGTGTGGGATCGCGTGCTGCGCAAGGAGCGCAAGGGCGAGTACCTCGGCTCGACCGTGCAGGTCATCCCGCACATCACCAACGAGATCAAGGCCCGCATTCGCTCGGTCGCCGATGCGACCGACACCGACGTTGTGATCACCGAGATAGGCGGCACGGTCGGCGACATCGAGTCGCAGCCCTTCCTCGAGGCGATCCGCCAGTTCCGGCGCGAGGTCGGCCCCGAGAACGTCATCTACGTGCACGTCACGCTCGTGCCGTTCATCGACACCGCCGGCGAGCTGAAGACGAAGCCGACGCAGCACTCCGTCAACGAGCTGCGCCGCATCGGTATCCACCCGGACGTTCTCGTGTGCCGCTCGACCGAGACACTGCCGCGCGACATCCGCGACAAGATCGCGCTATTCGCCGACGTCGACGTCGATGCTGTCGTCTCGTGCCCCGACGTGTCGGACGTCTACCTCGTCCCGCTGTCATTGAAGGAGCAGGGGCTCGACGAGCTCGTCTGCCGCAAGCTCGGCCTCGACGTTCCAGAGGCGGACCTCGGCGAGTGGCTCGAGCTCACACAGCGCATCCCCGGCCGCAAGGAATCGGTGGAGATCGCGCTCGTCGGCAAGTACGTGAAGCTGCACGACGCGTATCTCTCGGTGCACGAGGCGCTGAAGCACGCGGGCATCCACAGCGGCTGCCGCGTGCACGTGCGCTGGGTCGACGCCGAGGACATGACGCTCGAGGAGGCGCGCGAGGAGCTCGCGGATGTCGACGGCGTGCTGGTCCCCGGCGGCTTCGGCTCGCGCGGCTGGGAGGGGAAGATCCTCGCCTGCCGCGTCGCGCGCGAGGACAGCATCCCGTACCTCGGCATCTGCCTCGGCATGCACGTCGCCGTCTCGGAGTTCGCCCGGCACGTCGTCGGGCTCGACGGGGCGAACTCGACGGAGATGGATCCCGAGACGCCGTTCCCGGTGATCGACCTGCTCCCGGAGCAAAAGGAGATCGAGGATCTCGGCGGCACGATGCGCCTCGGTGCGCAGGCGGTCGAGCTCGCGGACGGCTCGCGCACGCGCGAGGTCTACGGCGGCTCGGAGCAGATCAGCGAGCGCCACCGCCACCGTTACGAGGTCAATAACGCCTACCGCCAGCAGATCGTCGACGCGGGACTCGTCGTCAGCGGGACGTTCCAGGAAGGCCGGCTCGTCGAGATCGTCGAGTTGCCCGATCACCCGTGGTTCGTCGCGTCGCAGTTCCACCCGGAGTTCAAGTCCCGGCCCACGCGGCCCGCTCCGCTCTTCCGCGAGTTCGTCTCGGCCGCGCTCGACCGGGCACGGACACGCAGCGGCGTCGAAGTCGCGTAGCGTTCGCGCTCGTGTCCGACGTCCTCCATCTCTTCGTCGAGCTTGCCGCGGTCCCGAGCCCTCCGGGTGAGGAGCGGGCGGTCGCGGACATCGTCGGCCGTTACCTGACCGACTGCGGCATCGCCTTCGACGAGGACGGCGCCGGCGCGATCGTCGACTCCCAGATCGGCAACCTCTACGCGCGTCTCGAGCCGACCGCCGACGGAGAGCCGCTGGTCCTGTGCGCGCACCTCGACACCGTGCCGCCGACCGCGGCGATCGAGCCGGTGGTCGAGGACGACGTGGTGCGCAACGCCGCCGGGACGATTCTCGGCGCCGACGACAAGTCCGCCGTCGCGGCGATGCTCGAAGCAACGCGGCGCGTGCTCTCCGAGAGCCGGCCGCACGCCGGCATCGAGCTGCTGTTCACGCCCAAGGAGGAGGTCGGGCTGCTCGGCGCCGCCGCGTTCGACCTCTCGCGCCTGCGCGCGCGTCTCGGCTACGTCTACGACCAGGCAGCGCCGATCGGGCACGTGATCCTCGGCGCACCGCATTCGCAATCGATGGAGGTCACATTCCACGGACGCGCATCGCATGCGGGCATGTATCCCGACGAGGGCCGGTCTGCGATCGCAGCCGCCTCGCGTGCGATCGCGGAGATGCGGCTCGGCCGCGTCGACGAGATCTCGACCGCGAACGTCGGCCTGATCAAGGGCGGCACCGCGTCGAACATCGTCCCGGAGTGGTGCTCGTTCGTCGCCGAGGCGCGCTCGCACGACGAGACGCGTCTCGCCGAGCTGATCCAGGAGATGCAGGACGCGATCACGTTCGCCGCCGGCGTCGCGGAGTGCGACGTCGAGACGAAGGTGCGCAAGAGCTACCGCGGCTACAAGCTCGCGAAGAGCGACCGCGCAGTCGAGCTCGCGGCATCGGCGCTCGCGCGCTGCGGGCACGAGATCGTCTACGAGCTCTCGGGCGGCGCGGCCGACGCGAACGTCTTCAACGAGGCGGGAATGTCGGTCGTCAACCTCGCGAACGGCATGACGGACATTCACACGCCGGACGAGCGGATCGCGGTCGCCGATCTCGACGCGATGGTCGAGGTGACGCTCGCGATCTTCGAGGAGGCGCTCGCGTGATCGGGCGCCGGCTCGGCCCGGTCGTCGGGCTCGGCACGTGGGCGACGTTCGACCACGACACAGCGCTCGCACGCGAGGTCGTCGACGCCGCGTGGGACGCGGGCGTGCGGCTCTTCGACAGCTCGCCGATGTACGGCGGCGCAGAGGCGTCGCTCTCCGCCGCGCTCGAGGGCCGTCGCGACGAGGCGATCGTCGCGACGAAGATCTGGGCGTCGACCGTCGAGGAGGGCCGCGAGCAGTTCGCGCGGCAGCTCGAGTGGTATGGCGGCCGCGTCGACGTCGAGCAGATCCACAACCTGCTTGCCTGGCGCGAGCAGCTCGCGTGGCTCGAGCACGAGGAGCGCGCGGGGCAGCTCGGCGTGACGCACTACCAGGCGTCCGCGTTCGGCGAGCTCGCGGAGGCGCTGCGCACGGAGAAGTTCGAGGTGCTGCAGGTGCCGTTCAACCCGTGGGAGCGGGAGTGCGAGCGCGAGCTGCTGCCGCTCGCGGAGGAGCTCGGTGTCGCCGTCATCGCGATGCGCCCGCTCGGGGGGTCGGGCGAGGACCGGCGGCGGCGCATCGAGCTCTCGGACGAGGATTGCGAGCGGCTCGGGGTCGAGACGTGGGCACAGGCGCTGCTCGGCTGGGCGCTCGGCGATCCGCGCATCGACTCGGTCATCCCTGCGACGTCGAAGCCGGAGCGCGCGACCGCCAACGCACACGTCACGGTGCTCGACCCGGATCAGCGCGCGTACGTGGAGGCGCTCGCCGCGTGAAGGCCTTCGACGGGAAGATGATCACCGTCGAGGTCGAGGACGGGAAGGAGATCGTCCGGCACGCGCCCGCCGCCGCGATCGTGGCGGTCGATGCGCAGGACCGGGTGCTGCTCGTCCGCCAGGAGCGACCGGCGGTCGGCGGGAAGGTGCTCGAGATCCCGGCCGGCATCGTCGACCCCGGCGAGGAGCCGATGGCCGCCGCGAAGCGCGAGCTCCGCGAGGAGACCGGCCTGCACGGGGGCACGTGGGTCGAAGTAGCGTCCATTTTCAGCTCGCCGGGGTTCACCGACGAGCGCATCCACCTGTTCGTCGCGACCGGGCTCGAGGAGGGGGAGGACG
>DASZBP010000064.1:0-6535 GCA_035943915.1 Gaiellaceae bacterium
CGCGAGCCAGCTGAGGGCGAGCTGCCCTTTGAGGAAGCGGCCGGTGAAGCCCTGCGGCTGTGCGGGCGGGAGCGTGTCGGGCACGAGCCCGACGAGACCGGGCAGCCGCGTGTACACGTCGAACGAGCCGTCGGCGTTGGCGACGTAGCCAACGTCGTGACCCGAGCTGATCTGCCCCCCGGGTGCGCGCGTGAGCGGCTGCCACGTCGTGCCGTCCGTCGAGAACGCCGGCATGACGCCGCTGCCCTGCGCGTTCAGGTGCACGTCGACCGGCAGCGGCCAGCTCGCGATCGGCGTGACGCCGTCCGCGCCGGTGACCATCAGCTTCACCGCGTACGTCGCGGGCGCGGGCGGCGGCGCCTGCGGCGTGAGCGTCACGACCACCGCGTCGGTGAACGTGCCGCTCTGCCACGACGCAGACGCGAGCGAGTCGCCGGAGCCGACCGAGCCCTCCGTGGGCGGCGGCGGAGGCGGCGGCGCGACGGCGGTGCCGACGACTGCGCCGTCGACGTAGTTGTTGTCGATGTTGATCGTGACGCCGCCCCACGTCTCCTTGTGCCCGCCCTTGTACTGGTGGATGCGCTGGTGATTCGGCCAGAGCGAGTCCGGCACGTACTTGTCGCCGAACACGCCGGCGACGCCGTTCCAGTTCGCGATCCAGACGTCGTCGGGCGACGACGTGCTCTCGAGATCGCGGATCGTCGAGCCCGCGCTCCCGTACACACCGGCGGTGAAGCCGAGCGCGTGCAGCTCGTCGTTCCACCCGCCGACGAATGCCTGCACCGCTTGCGTGCATGCCTTGTTCGTCGTCGAGTAGCCCTCCATGTCGAAGTAGAGCGGGCTGTCGCCGGGAAGCCCGAGCGCGACGGCTTCGCTCGCCGCGTCCTTTGCAGCGGCGACGCCCTGGTTCGTCGCGGTGCCCGCGCTCGTCGACAGCTTCTTCAGCGACGACGCACTGACGCACGGCGCCTGCAGCCCCACGTACAGCGGCATCAGGCTCCACCCTTGCGACACGACGGTCGTCACCCACGGCGGCGTGAGATTCGGCTGGTTGCACGCGCGGTTTGCACCGCCAATGTAGATGCCGAACGAACGGTACGGCGATGCCTGCCACGCAGCGAGCGCGTTCAGCGACGGCGCGCTGCACGCGTCGAACCCGTAACCCGTGTACACCGATGCGCGCGCAAGGCGTGCGGCAGCGGAGCCGTTCGTGACGGCGAACGCACACGCAGCTGCGCACGCGAGCACAAGGACCGCCACCCGTCTCACGCAGGCAGTTTCCCCGACGAAGGTGAGGAGTCTGTTAGGCGGTCTACGCGGGCGGCCGCGTGGTGCCGCGCACGATCAGGTCGAGGTGGAGCGTCTCGACGCGCGCGGACGGCGGGTTCCCCGCGAGCGCGGCAAGCAGCAGCTCTGCGCCGCGGAGGCCGCTCTCGAACAGCGGCTGGCGGATCGTCGTGAGCCCGGCGTATGACGCGATCTCGATGTCGTCGAAGCCGATCACCGACAACTCGTCGGGCACGCCGATCCCGAGCGCGCGCGCAGCTTCGAGCACGCCGAGCGCCTGCGTGTCGGACGCGGCGAAGATCGCAGTCGGGCGCTCCGGCAGCCGCAGCAGCTCCTCCGCGATGCTGCGCGCGACGTGACGGCTGTGCGTCCCTTCGCGCAGGTACTCCGGCCGCACCGGCACGTCGTACTCGGCGAGGGCGCGGAGGTATCCCGCGGTGCGATCGCCCGTCGACTGGTGGCGGAACCCGTCCGGAGGCTTGTCGCCGATGAACGCGACGCGGCGGTGGCCGAGCTCGAGCAGGTAACGGGTCGCCATCGCGCCACCGTCGACGTCGTCGATCACCACCGCCGGCAGCCCGTCGACAAGCCCGTCGACGAGCACGGTCGCGATGCCAGCCAGCTGGAGCCGCGCGACCTCGTCGACCGGCGGCACCATCGACACGATCAGCAGCCCGTCGGTGCGATGGGGGTCGGCGAGGAGCCGGAAGGCACGCCGCTGGCGGCCGGGCGACTCGACGTCGAAGAGCGCGAGGTCGTACTCGGACTCGCCGAGAGCGGTGACGATCCCGCGGACGCGCTCGATCGGCGACGGATTCGTGAGAAACGGCGTGACCACCCCGACGACCAGCGTCCGCTTCAGCGAGAGGTTCCGGGCGACCGAGCTCGGTGTGTAGTTGAGCGTCTTGATCGCCTCGAGCACCCGCTCGCGGGTGCCGTCGGCGACGTTCGCCCGGCCGTTCAGGACGCGTGAAACCGTGGCTACGCCGACGCCGGCAAATGCGGCGACATCGGCGATTTTCGCCGGGCCGCTCGGAACCGCTTCCATCTCACCCAACCTTTTGCCTGCGTTATCGTCATATGTCAAGCGGGGGGCTCCTTGATTTCTTTGGAAAAGAGGCATAGGCTCGCCGCCCCAGATCGCTGAAACCGGTTCCAACCCAGGCCGTTTTCACGGCTCGAAGGAGGAAGTAATTAGTGATTGCGCATCGTAAGACGAGCGTCCTTCGGTGGCAGGTCGCGCTCGCGCTCGTCGTCGTCTCCGCCCTGGCCGTCACGGCCGGCGCGGCGCTCGGCTCGAGCAAGAGCACGAAGGGCACCACGGTCACCGCGCTGATCGGTAGCTCGGGGCCGGCAGAGACCTACGCCGTCAAGAACGCGGCGCGGGCATTCACGAAGGTCACGGGCATCCAGCTCAACGTGATCGTCGCGTCCGACCTCGGTCAGCAGCTCGCCCAGGGCTTCGCGTCCGGCAACCCTGCCGACATCTTCTATCTCGGCAACGACCAGGTCGCGACCTACGCGAAGGCGGGCGACCTCGCTCCGCTCGACAACCTGAAGAACGTCAAGTCATTCTATCCGAGCCTGAAGGCGGCCTACACGTACAAGGGCCACCTGTATGCAGCGCCGAAGGACTTCTCGACGCTTCAGCTGATCGTCAACACGACGTCGTGGAAGGCCGCGGGCCTGACCAGCAAGAGCTACCCGAAGACGTGGAAGCAGCTCGCCGCCGTGGCGAAGAAGCTCACGCGCAACGGGCAGGTCGGTCTGTGCACCAACCCTGAGTTCCACCGCCTCGGCGTGTTCATGATCCAGAACGGCGGCTGGCTCGTCTCGAAGGACGGCAAGACCGCGACGGTCAACAGCAAGGCGAACATCGCCGCCTTCAACTTCGTCAAGTCGATGCTGAGCAACGGCTCGATGAAGCTGACGAACCAGCTCGGCGCCGGTTGGGGCGGCGAGGGCTTCGGCAAGAAGGAATGCGCCATGACGATCGAGGGGAACTGGATCTCGGGCGCGATGACGCACGACTACCCGACCGTCTCGTGGAAGGCCGTCGAGCTTCCCGCGGGCCCGAAGGGTCAGGGCACGCTGCAGTACGACGGTGGCTGGGGCCTCGCCGCAGCATCGAAGGACAAGGCTGCCGCGATGCAGGCGATCGCGTACCTCACCGCCACCAAGGTGGAGATGGGCAACGCGAAGGCCTTCGGCGTGATGCCGTCGGTCAAGGCGGATCGCAAGATCTGGTCGAAGGCGTACCCGCAGTTCGCACCGTTCCTCGCGGGCGCCGACTACTCGAAGGCCATCCCGACCGTGCCGAACATCGGCACGGTGCTCGGTGACTTCAACACGCAGCTGCAGGGCCTTCCGTCGACGGATCCGAAGACGATCCTCGACCGGATCAACGGCGAGCTGCAGTCGGTTCTGAACCAGCAGTAATCCCGGGGGTGTGATCCCGCCGGCGGTGCGTTCGCGCCGCCGGCGGGTCACCGTTCACAATTGGGAGGCGACGTCGTGAGAAGCGTGAGGAGACGGCTGCGGGAACCTGGGATACGCGGGCACGAGGCCCGCGCCGGCTGGGCGTTCCTGCTTCCCGTGATCGTGATCCTCGGCCTGTTCCTCGTGCTGCCGATCGTGATGGCGGCGTGGGTGAGCGTCTCCGACTGGAACGGCAACGGCAGCCCGTTCGGCAAGAACGCGCACTGGATCGGCCTGCACAACTACCGCGACCTGCTCACGACGCCCGGCCTCGACCAGAACAACTTCGGCGAGGCGCTCCGCAACAACTTCTATTACGTGCTGCTGGTCGTCCCGATCCAGACGGTGGTCGCGTTGTTCCTCGCCGTCCTCGTGAACCGGCGCCTGAAGGCGGTCGGCTTCTTCCGCACGGCGTTCTACTTCCCGTCGGTCACGAGCTCGGTCGCGATCACCGTCCTGTTCACGTTCCTGTTCTCACCATCGGGCGTGATCAACAAGCTTCTGTCGTACGTCGGCGCGACCGGCCCGACGTGGCTCTACGACCCTGACGGCCTGCTGCACCTGATCCTCAAGCAGTTCGGCGTGAACCAGTCAGGCGGCCATCTCGCGGCCCAGTACTTCCTCGGCGTCAGCTACTGGGATTGGCTGGCCGGGCCTAGTGTCGCGATGTGCGTGTTCATCATCATGGCCGTCTTCACGACGTCGGGCACGTTCATGCTCCTGTTCCTCGCGGGGCTGCAGGGCATCGACGACTCGATCAACGAGGCCGCCGCGCTGGACGGCGCGAGCGAGTGGAAGAAGTTCCGCTACATCACCGTGCCGATGATCCGCCCCACGATCTTCACCGTCGTCACGCTCGGGCTGATCGGCACCTGGCAGGTGTTCGACCAGATCTACGTCGGCACGAAGGGAAGCCCGCTGGGGACGACGCTCACGCCCGCGTACCTCGCGTTCGACACGTCGTTCAACCAGAACGAATGGGGCGTCGGTGCGGCGATCGCGTTCATCCTCTTCGGGATCATCGTGTTCTTCACAGTGATCACCCGCGTGCTCACGCGGAGCCCCGACAAGGTGCCGCGGCGCCGGCGGTTCGGTCCGACCGGACCGATCGGCGACCCGAAGCTCTCGAAGGTCGAGGCGGCGGCACCGTGAGCGTCGCCGCCATGAGAAGCGACGCGAGCGCGACACGCCGCCGCCGCGTCAGCAACACGCTGACCTACGGGTTCCTCGCGGTGCTCGCGATCGTCTACATCTTCCCCTTCGTCATCGCGATCATCACCTCGTTCAAGACGGAGCCCGATGCGACGGCGAACGCGCTGAGCCTGGTTCCGCATCCAGGGACGACGATCGCGTTCCATCAGCTCACCGCGGACAACGATTTCTTCACGTGGGTGAAGAACTCGGTGATCGTCACGCTCAGCGTCACGTTCCTGCGCGTGTTCCTCGACAGCCTCGCCGGCTACGCGCTGGCGCGTCTGCGTTTCCGCGGCCGCGGCGCGGCGTTCGCGACGATCGTGGCTGTCATGGCGGTCCCCGGCGTCGTGCTGCTGATCCCGAAGTTCCTGATCATCCGCCAGCTCGGGATCTACGACACGTACTACGGGATGATCGTCCCGCTGCTCGTCGACGCTGCCGGTGTGTTCATCATGAAGAACTTCTTCGAGTCGATCCCCGTGAGCGTCGAGGAGTCCGCACGGATCGACGGTGCGAAGACCTTCCGCATCTTCTGGTCGATCGTGCTCCCGATGGCACGGCCCGCGCTCATCACGCTGTTCATCCTGTCCTTCCAAGGCTCGTGGAACGAGCTCGGCCACTTCATCATCTCGGCCCAGAGCGCGAGCCTGAACACGCTCACGAAGGGAGTCGCGCAGCTCGCATCCGGGCAGCTCGGTTCCGGCAACCGCTATCCGCTCAAGCTCGCTGCGTCGACGTTGATGACGATCCCCGTTGCGGTCCTCTTCTTCGTCTTCCAGCGGCGGATCATGAACGCGTCCGAGGGCGCGGTAAAGGAGTAGCTCGCCATGGCCTCGATCACGTTCGACGATGTGACCAAGACGTACGGCGACGGCTTCCTCGCCGTGTCCGACCTCAATCTCGAGATCAAGGACAGCGAGTTCGTCGTGCTCGTCGGCCCGTCGGGCTGCGGCAAGACGACCGCGCTGCGCATGATCGCCGGGCTCGAAGAGATCTCCGGCGGGGAGATCCGCATCGGCGACCGCGTCGTCAACAACCTGCCGCCGGGCGACCGAGACGTCGCGATGGTCTTCCAGAACTACGCGCTGTACCCACACATGACGGTCGCCGAGAACATCGGCTTCGCGCTGCGCATGCGCAAGGTGCCGAAGGCGGAGGCGCGTCAGCGCATCCAGGAGACGGCGCGCGTCATCGGGCTCACCGACCACCTCGACCGCAAGCCGCGCCAGCTCTCCGGCGGCCAGCGCCAGCGCGTGGCCATGGGCCGCGCGATCGTGCGCGAGCCGCAGGTCTTCCTGATGGACGAGCCGCTCTCGAACCTCGACGCGAAGCTGCGCGTGCAGATGCGCGTTGAGCTCAAGAAGCGGCATCTGCGTCTTGGCACGACCGCGATTTACGTTACCCACGACCAGGTCGAGGCGATGACGCTCGGGAACCGGATCGCGGTCCTATCCGACGGCAAGCTCCAGCAGCTCGGGACACCTCAGGAGGTCTACGACAGTCCGGCGAACCTGTTCGTGGCGAGCTTCATCGGGAGCCCTCCGATGAACCTCCTCCGTGGCGCGGCACTCGGCGG
>DASZBP010000065.1:0-1654 GCA_035943915.1 Gaiellaceae bacterium
TAGACGCTTCGTACTTACCGATCATGATTTTCACGCGAGAACTTCCCCTCGTCTTTAGCTGCCATTCTTCTATTCTATTATGATCCGGTACATTGGTCGAGTTCTTTTCTGCACTCAATAAATGCTAGTCTGGAGAAATCGCTCCGGTCAGCTTGCCTTTTCGAGTGCCGAGATGAGCTCGGCGAGATGCTCATCGGTGATCCGGCGAGACTTACCGATCTTGATGCTGCGAAGCTGGCCGGTCCTGAGAAGGCCGTATACCTTGTCACGCCCGACGTGCAAGATCTCTGCCACTTGCTCGACGGTGTATGCCCGCAACGTCGTCTCACCTCCTCTCGCTGCGACACGGATCGTCGGCCTGGCCGCGCTCATGCGGCCTGCCCGGTT
The DNA here is from genome assembly GCA_035943915.1 of Gaiellaceae bacterium. Lineage (GTDB taxonomy): Bacteria > Actinomycetota > Thermoleophilia > Gaiellales > Gaiellaceae > PALSA-600. The sequence continues at coordinate 388 of DASZBP010000065.1, forward strand.
GCCGAAAGATCTCCAGGGGGTTGGCCGCTGGCTCTTGCCCTCGCGTGGATGAGCGCCGCGTGCCATCTCTGCCGGTCTGCGACGACGTGCAGCAGTCGGTGCGCCGGGGGCATGTGATCGGGATCACCGGGAGTCACCGGCTCCCACATGAACCGGGCCGGGTCGGTGTCGGCGATGCCGAGCGTTTCCAGGAGCCAGGCTTTCCGGTCGGCCCGGTGGTCGGCGAGCGTCTTGCCGGACCACTTGCGGGACACCAGGACCCGAGGCGTTGTCGTTCGTTGAGTTCGACGCGCGCTCACAAGCGCGTTGAGGCCGAGGGGTCTGCCGGGATCAGCGCTGCGGGACCGCGCTCTGCGCGACCCATTTGTACAGATCGTCTGCGAACGCGCCCGGGTCGCGTGTCCGCACGTAGGTCGAGACGGCGTCGTAGAAGGCCTCCTGGAAGGAGGGGCTCAGCCCTTCGCCGTGTGCGACGGATAGCAGCACCTGCGATGCCCAGAACGCCTTCGAGGACGCCCGCTGATAGGCAGGCAAGGACGAGACGTTGACGTCGTGGACGACGGGAATTGACCCCTTTGCCTTGCTGAACGCGAGTTGGGTGGCGGGATCGTCGATGGTACTTAGGAACGCGAGCGCGTTCTTGGCGTTCTTTGCCTTGGTTGCGGCGACGAAGACGTCGACGACCGCGAGGAAGCTACCTTCGGTGCCGGGGAAGGGGACGCCGCCGAACTCCTTGCCCTCGTGTGCGCCGTCGGCGATGAGCTCGCCGAAGGCCGAGTCGTTCATGGACTCGAATGCGCACCCGCCGGCCGCGAGCTTCTTGGTCGCCTGGTCCCAGGTCAGGCGACTGGCCTCGGGGTCGGCGTAGCGCAGGATGGCGCCGAAGTTATTGAGGGCGGTCTGCACCTGCTTGCTGCGCCAGTCGAGGCCGTTGTGGACCATTTGCTGCCAGCCGCGAGTTCCGATCGAGCTCAGCAGGGTGTTCTCAAAGAGCTCGACCGTAGTGAAGCGGTCCTTGGCACCGAGGCATAGCGGCGTCGAGCCGGAGGCTTTGATCTTCCTGAGGTCGCTGATAAATGAGTCGACCGTGTAGCCGCTCGAAGGGCGTGCGACGCCAGCCCGCGCGAGGAGCTTCGTGTTAAACCACAGGACGTTGCTGCGGTGAGCGCCGGTTGGGACGCCGTAGGGGCGGCCGTCGTGCATGAGCGCCTTGAGGATCGTGGGGTTCATCGCCGCGCGCAGACTCTCGCGCGCGAAGATTGACGTG
>DASZBP010000066.1:0-3766 GCA_035943915.1 Gaiellaceae bacterium
CAGGACGCGTACTTCGACAAGGCAAAGGAGAAGGAATGAGCTCGATCGCTGACCTCCGCGGGCGGCTGGTGCTCGACAGCCGCGGCAACCCGACCGTCGAGGTCGACGTGACGCTCGATTCCGGTGCTCGCGGCAGGGCAATCGTCCCCTCCGGCGCCTCGACGGGCGTGCACGAGGCCGTCGAGCTGCGCGACGGCGGCAGCGCCTGGAGCGGCAAGGGCGTGGTGAACGCCGTCGCGAACGTGAACGGCGAGCTCGCCGCGGTCGTGCGCGGCCGTGACGCGGGCGATCAGGCCGGTCTCGACCGGGCGATGATCGAGCTCGACGGCACGCCGAACAAGGGCCGTCTCGGCGCGAACGCGATTCTCGGCATCTCGCTGGCGGTCGCCAAGGCCGCTGCGGCAGATGCGGGCCAGCCGCTGTACCGGTACCTCGGCGGTGAGAGCGCCGCAACGCTGCCCGTGCCGATGATGAACGTGATCAACGGCGGCGCGCACGCGGACAACTCGATCGACCTGCAGGAGTTCATGGTCGTGCCCGCCGGCGCGAAGTCGTTCGCCGAGGGACTGCAGATCGGCGCAGAGGTCTACCACTCGCTGAAGAAGCTGCTGACCGAGCGCGGGCTTTCGACGCTCGTCGGTGACGAGGGCGGGTTCGCTCCCGATCTCGACTCGAGCGAGACGGCGATCGACCTGATCCTCGAGGCGGCCGAGCGCGCGGGTCACCGCGACCGTGTCGCGATCGCTTTGGATCCAGCGACGAGCGAGGTGTTCAAGGACGGCGTGTACCGGTTCGAGGGCCGCGCGAAGTCGAGCGCGGAGATGCCGGGCTTCTGGGCGGAGATCGTCGAGCGCTATCCGGTCGTCTCGATCGAGGACGGCGCGGCCGAGGACGACTGGGACTCGTGGCTCGCGCTGACCGAACAGCTGGGCGACCGCGTGCAGCTCGTCGGCGATGACCTGTTCGTCACGAACCCCGCCCGCTTGCAGCACGGAATCGATCGCGGCGTCGGCAACTCGATCCTCGTGAAGGTCAACCAGATCGGCACGCTGACCGAGACGGTCGAGGCGGTCGAGCTCGCGAAGCGCGCCGGCTACACCGCCGTGATGTCGCACCGTTCGGGTGAGACGGAGGACGCGACGATCGCGGATCTCGCAGTCGCGCTCGGTACCGGGCAGATCAAGACCGGGGCACCCGCGCGCTCCGATCGCGTCGCCAAGTACAACCAATTGCTGCGCATCGAAGAGCAGTTGGGATCCAAGGCAACGTATCCCGGGTGGGACGCGTTTCCCCGCTCGCGGTCGTAGCTACTGTGGCAAGCGTGTCGACCGACCCACGCAGAACGAAGATCGTCGCGACCATCGGTCCGGCGTCGGCGACGCAGGAGAAGCTGTCCGAGCTAGTGCTCGCGGGCGTCGATGCGTTCCGCATGAACTTCTCGCACGGCACGCACGCGACGCACGAGCAGGCTGCAAAGAACGTGCGCGCCGTGCAGAGCGAGCATCAGAAGGCGCTGGCGCTGATCGCCGACCTGCAAGGCCCAAAGCTGCGGATCGGCGACCTGGCGGAGCCGCGCGTGCTGCTGAAGGACCAGACGGTCGTCATTGTCGGTGAGCACGCTGCACGCGACGGCGACCTTCCCGTCGCGCCCGAGGTGATCGGCGACGTGCTGCGTCCCGGTCACGACGTGCTGATCGACGACGGGCTCGTCAGGCTCACCGTCGAGGAGGTCACCGATGGGCGCGCGACGTGCCGCGTCATCGTCGGAGGCGAGGTGAAGTCGCACAAGGGCGTCAACCTCCCGGGCGTCCCGGTGCCGATCCCCTCGCTGACGAAGAAGGATCTGGACGACCTCTCGTTCGCGCTCGGCCTCGGTGTCGACTACGTCGCGCTGTCGTTCGTGCGCGCGGCCGCCGACGTGCGCGACCTGCAGTCGATCATCCGCCAGCACGGCTCGCCCGCGCGCGTCATCGCGAAGATCGAGAAGGCGGAGGCGGTCGAGGTTCTGGACGAGGTGCTGCTCGAAGCAGACGCGGTAATGGTGGCGCGTGGCGATCTCGGCGTTGAGATCGGTGCCGCGACGGTGCCGCTGCTGCAGAAGCGCATCATCCGCCGCTGTCTCGAAGTCGGGAAGCCGGTGATCACGGCGACTCAGATGCTCGAGTCGATGATCGAGCACGCCGAGCCGACGCGCGCCGAGGCGAGCGACGTCGCCAACGCGATCCTCGATGGCACGTCCGCGGTGATGCTGTCCGCCGAGACGGCGACCGGAAACTATCCGGTCGAGGCCGTGTCGCTGATGAATCAGATCGCTCGCGCCGTCGAGCCGTCGATGGACTATCGCCACCAGATGCCGGAGGCGGCAGACGGCGAGACGATCGGCCGCGCGATGTCGAACGCGGCCTGCGACCTCGCAGAAGCATTGATGGCGCGCGCGATCCTCGTGCCGACGTTCACCGGCCGCACTGCTTCGGCAGTCGCGCGTCTGCGCCCTCGCCGCCCGATCGTCGGGCTGTCGCATCACCGCACGGCGCTGCAGCAGATGGCGCTGGAGTGGGGCGTGACCCCCGCGCTGATGACCGAGGCGGAAGACGTCGAGGATCTCTGGGCCCGTTCGCTCGAGGCCGCGCGCAAGTCCGGCGCGGTCGATCCGGGCGACCGCGTCGTCCTCACCGCGGGCACCGCCGTGAACCTCCCCGGCTCGACGAACGTCATCAAGGTCGACGTCGCGTAGGGCGGCACCGCGTTGCAGGAGTCGCCGCGGCGGGTGGAGAACGTTTCCCGCATGCGGAAGGTGAAGCTGAAGCCGACGCGCCTGCTGGCACTGGGCGGGATCGTGCTGATCTCGTTCCTGTACTGGAAGCCGCTGCATGCGTACATGCGCACGAAGCACGAGCTGCAGACGCGGCAGGCCGAGGTGCACTCGCTGCAGGCGGAGCAGATCCGCTTGCAGAAGCGCATTGCCGCGGTCGGCTCGACGACGCAGCTCGTGCGCGAAGCCCGGCGGCTCGGGCTCGTGAAGCCAGGCGAGCAGCTCTTCATCGTGAAGGGCATCCCGACCTGGCGCCACAAGCACTAGCCTCGCGATGTGAATGACGTCGATGTGATCGAGCGCCAGCTCGGCCGCAGGCCGCGCGCGTTCCGCAGCGTCGCCGTGCGCTGCCCGTTCGGCAAGCCGGCGATCACCGAGCAGGCGCCGTTCGACGAGAACGGGCAACCGTTCCCGACGCAGTACTACGTCACGTGCCCGCATCTCGTCGCTGCGATCTCGCGGCTCGAAGCGGCAGGCGGCGTCGAGCGGTGGACACGCGCGGCGCAGGAGGACAGCGAGCTCGCGCGCAGCCTCGACGCGGCGCAGCAGCAGCAGCGTGAGCTGCGGCCGGAGATCGACGCCGGCATCGGAGGCTCGACGCGCGGTGGGAGCCTGAAGTGCCTCCACGCGCACGCCGCATTCGCGCTCGCGCGTCCCGGCTACGCGCTCGGCGAGGCGATCGTCGCCGAGCTTCCGTCGTTGTGGCCCGAGAGTTGCTGTACTCCGGACTGATGGACGTCGAGCTCGCACGGCAGCAATGGGAGGACGGCAACCGCCGCATCGAGGCGTTGCGCAGCGATGCGCGGCGCTACCGCGAGCTGCTCGGTCAGGTCGAGATCGTGCTCGGCGAGCTGCGCAAGCGCGTCGGCCAGATCTTCACGCTGGACGAGCTCGCCGACGCCTACGATCGCGCCGACGATTGGGCGCGCCATGCGGTCGACGGCTCCGACCCGG
>DASZBP010000067.1:0-1659 GCA_035943915.1 Gaiellaceae bacterium
CGGTCCGCGGCATGACCGGATGTCTCGTTCTCGTTAGTCTCGCATCACTATGCAGCCCGCACGGTAACCATCACGATCTACGGGTACGTGTAGCCGCCTGATCCGTCCCTTCGCCGCTACGGGCGCTTCCGCTGTCGAGACGCGAATTCTGCGGTGACGTGCGCCTTCACCTGCTCCAGCAGAACCTCTCGTTGCTTCGGCGTTGACGCGGTGACCGGCTCGAAGTCCCCACCGAACCGGACGTCGGCGTAGGTCCGGTCGAGTCGTGCGCCGGCGTCCGACGTCGCGACCGGCTGCCCGGGATCTTCGAGGACCATGACCTCCGTCGGTCCGGAAGACGAGCTTCAGGAGGTGGCCCGCTCGATGCGGCAGAACGGCACTCGTAGCCGTCGGGCTCGTGCAGCCTCACAGCCGGGATCTCAGCACGGCGACCTCGGGGAACTCGTCCGGCGAGCCGTAGCCGTGCTCGGCCAGCCAGCGGACGTTAGTCAGGCATCGCAACGACCACCATGCGTGGATGAGGTCGCGGTCGACGTCGGTGCCGTAGCCGGCGACGACGTCGCCAAGGTGCTCCTTGTGTCCGAGCGTGAGGATGGCGAGGTCAAAGAGGGCGTCGCCCTGGGACGCCTCGGACCAGTCGATCACGCCGGTGATCTCGTCACCGGCGACGAAGACATGGTCGACCTGCAGGTCGCCGTGCGTGAAGACCGGTGTCCACGGCCGGAGCGCAGTCTATGCGAGCCGGCAGTTGCGCGTGACCAGGTCGGCGGGAAGGACGTCGTTGGCGATGAGCCACTCGCACTCGCCGGCGAGGCGCGATGCGAGCTCGTCGAGGCTCTGACCGGGCCATGGCGGCAGCGGCGCGTCGTGCAGCATCCGCACTGCGGCACCGGCCACGGCCCACGCCGCCGGCGACGCCTTCGACGGCTCGCCGAGGCGGCCGAGTGCCGTCCCGGGGAGGGCGGCGATCGCGAGCACGGGCGGCTTGCGCCACAGGATCTCCGGCGTCGGGATCGGCGCCAGGGCCATCGCCTCGACCTCGGCGTCGGCCCGCGTCTGATCAGCGTCAATCTTCAGGAACACGTCACCGACCCGCAGGGTCGCGCGCTCGGAATGGGCAACGACGACCTCGACCTCTTCCATGCCGGCCATTGTCGCGGGGATGATCACCGACGTCACATGGTTTGTCGCGTGCGACTGCGCGGTTGACGGCGTCCCGCTGCCCGGCGGCCTCGTGCACGCCACCGGCCGCTGACGGGTTGAGCAGTGTCTCGGTCCGCCGGGCCTCGGCACGTGGATCGTGAAGTCCAAGCGGCATGCTGTCGCGGTCGGTGCCTCGACGCGACCGAGACTGTCGGTCCGATGACGTCGAGCGAGCGCTGTCGCGCATGACCCCGCTGTGCCCAAGTCGTCCGGTTGCACGTCGAACACACGTGGCCGATGCCTCGGCGCGCCCGAATCGGCACGGGACATTCGTCGGTCGGACTACGAATCGGCATGCGTTACGGCGCAGTCCGTAAGTACCGTTGCCAGCTGCATCTGGTAACTGAGGTCATAGTGCCTCAGATGCGGGACAGCCCGGCTCGCCGGGCGGCCCGGCTGTCTGTGGCCCGTGAATGGCAGCGTCGCCCGACGGCACGACGACTTATGTCGTGAGGT